>CAMLNG010000063.1 GCA_946481195.1 uncultured Chromatiaceae bacterium | reverse complement strand
GACGATCTGCCGCCAACAGCTACCCATATCGGTTCTGATGTGCCGGAAGAAGAATTGGCCGACGAAGACGCCGATATTTCCGGTGATGACGAAGAAAGTGAAGACGGTGATTCTGATGAAGCCGATACCGGCCCGGATCCTGAACTGGCGCGGGAAAAATTCGGCGAGCTGCGTGTCCAATATGACATCACCCGCAAATCGATCATCGAAAACGGCCGCGAACATGCGCAAACCAAAATCGAAATCGACAAGCTGTCCGAAGTGTTCCGTTGCTTCCGCTTAGTGCCAAAACAATTTGACCGTCTGGTCAAAAACATGCGCGAAATGATGGACCGCGTACGTGTGCAGGAACGTATCGTCATGAAGCATTGCGTTGAATACGCCAAAATGCCGAAGAAAAACTTCCTGAAATCCTTCACCGGCAACGAAAACAACAGTGCCTGGATTGATGCTGAAATCGCCGCAAATAAACCATATTCAGCCAAACTGGCCGATATGCGCGAAGAGCTGGTGCGTTCAACTGATAAACTGCGCAAGATCGAAGAAGAAACCGGTCTGTCGATTTTCAAAATCAAAGATATCAACCGCCGGATGTCGATTGGTGAAGCCAAAGCTCGCCGCGCGAAGAAAGAGATGGTAGAAGCCAACTTACGTCTGGTTATTTCGATTGCGAAAAAGTATACCAACCGTGGCTTGCAATTCCTTGATTTAATTCAGGAAGGCAACATCGGTCTGATGAAAGCGGTCGACAAGTTTGAATATCGCCGTGGCTATAAGTTCTCAACTTATGCCACTTGGTGGATCCGTCAGGCAATCACCCGCTCTATCGCAGACCAGGCCCGGACTATCCGGATCCCGGTACACATGATTGAAACCATCAACAAACTGAACCGCATTTCGCGGCAGATGTTGCAGGAAATGGGACGTGAACCATCACCGGAAGAATTGTCTGAACGCATGGGCATGCCGGAAGACAAGATTCGCAAAGTGCTGAAAATCGCCAAAGAACCTATTTCGATGGAAACACCGATTGGCGATGATGAAGATTCGCATCTGGGTGATTTTATTGAAGATAACTCTTCAGAATCGCCATTGGATTCCGCTACGATGGAAAGCCTCAAGGCCGCCACCAATGAAGTTCTGGCCGGTCTGACGGCCCGTGAAGCCAAAGTACTGCGCATGCGTTTTGGTATCGATATGAATACCGACCATACGCTGGAAGAAGTGGGTAAACAATTTGACGTGACGCGTGAGCGTATTCGTCAAATTGAAGCCAAAGCGCTGCGTAAGCTGCGCCACCCTTCCCGCTCCGAAGTGCTGAAAAGCTTCCTGGACGAATAGCATTCGCTTTTAACTGCTTTTGCAAAACAGGCACCCAAGGGTGCCTGTTTTTTTGCCGATAAATTAAGCAATCAACTGTTTCGACTGGTAATTCAGCGGTGACAAGGCAACAAAAAATCCATATACTGCCAACGCTTCACCAACCAGACTCTCGTCTGTACGCTGGCCCCATAGCTCAGTTGGTTAGAGCACTCGACTCATAATCGATTGGTCGCTGGTTCAAGTCCAGCTGGGGCCACCACTTCACTAAGCTTCGCTTTATTCGTGTCACCCCAACGCAGTCTTTTCCGACCTTCAGAGCTAGCGCAGCTCTAAACTCCCTTCCATCAGGTTTTAGTTCAGCAACAGCGTTTTACGCCGTTCCACTTACGATCCTGCTCACGCTTAAAAAAACTTTTGCGATCCAGCGGCGCCTCACCTGGATGCGACAGCGCCTGATGCCGCAGATAACGTTCGTAGGCGTCATCGCCGGACAACTGCCTCAGCAGAGCCCAGCATTTTTTGATGAACGTTTTCATTCACTTACTCCTGCGTAACCCGAAGGTGCGGACGAGCAACATAAGGCGTTTCGGATGAGGGCAAAATAGAAAGCCCACGCTGACGCCGCCACGCCATTCTGAGCATGTCGCCAACGACCAGATACAGAAGCGCCACAAATAACATCGCCAGCCAGGCATCCAGTTGCTGGTTAAAAATCAGCTGTGGTGCGACCGCGGCTTTTTCCGGCGCTAATAAACCGGCATCAAGTTTATGTTGCAAATCACTGGCGGCAGCAAAAAAGCCGATACGCGGGTCAGTGCTGCTGATTTTTTCATACACAGCTGTTGTTGTCAGAATGAGCAACCAACATAGTGGCAACGCTGTGACCCACAAATATTTCATCCGACCCGATTTAAGCAGAATCGAGGTTGCAACTGTCAGCGCGATAGCAGCTAACAACTGATTGGAAATACCAAATAACGGCCAGAGAATGTTGACGCCGCCATTAGGGTCTATCACGCCGATATAAAGGAAATAACCCCAGCCCGCAACGACCAGCGAAGACGTCAACACTACTGACGGATACCAGCTGGTTTGGCCAAGTCTCGGCGAGAAGTTGCCCAACATATCCTGCAGCATAAAACGCCCGACTCTGGTACCGGCATCAAGCGTTGTCAGGATAAAGACGGCTTCAAACATAATGGCGAAGTGATACCACATCGCCAGCAAATGCTCACCAAAGGCCGAGGCAAAAATACTGGCCATGCCCACTGCCAGTGAAGGCGCGCCACCGGTGCGGGCAAATAGGGTTGCTTCGCCCATGGTGGCCGCCAGCTGGTTCATATACTCCACAGTCACCGGAAAGCCCCAGCTGCTGATCGTCGCCACTGCCGCTTCCGGGGTGGCGCCGACAATTCCTGCCGGGCTATTGATCGCAAAATACACGCCGGGTTCCAGCACACAGGCGGCAATTAACGCCATGATGGCGACAAAAGATTCCAGCGCCATACCGCCGTAACCGACCATGCGGATATCGCGTTCATTTTCCAGTAGTTTTGGTGTGGTGCCGCTGGAGATTAGTGAATGGAAACCGGAGATCGCACCGCAGGCGATGGTGATAAATACAAAAGGAAACAGGCTGCCGGCAAAGATAGGGCCGGTGCCATCAATAAACTGAGTCAGCGCCGGCATCTTAATTTCTGGCTGCAGTATGACAATCGCCACCGCCAGCAAAATCACAGTGCCAAGTTTCATAAAAGTCGACAGATAATCGCGTGGTGCCAGCAATAACCACACCGGCAAAATTGCTGCAAGCAGGCCATAACCAATCACCGCAAAAGCCAGCGGTAACCCCGGATGATTAAACCATTCACGCAGGCCGGCTTGTTGATCGACCCAACCGCCGGCACCAACTGATAACAGCAACAACACCACGCCCAATAACGAGCCTTCCAACACCCGGCCCGGCCGTAAATAACGCATATAAAGGCCAATAAACACCGCGATCGGAATAGTGGCCGCCACAGTCGAAGTTGCCCATGGCGAATGCTTCATCGCATTGACGACGACCAGACCCAGCACCGCAATCAGGATGATCATAATAAGGAAAGTGGCCAGTAACGCAGCAAAACCGCCGACCGGGCCTAATTCGTCACGCGCCATTTGGCCAAGACTCCGGCCATCCCGGCGCATCGAACAAAACAGGATCACCATATCCTGCACGCAACCTGCCAATACGCTGCCAACCAAAATCCACAACGTACCCGGCAAATAACCAAACTGCGCCGCTAAGGTCGGCCCAATCAAAGGGCCGGGGCCGGCAATAGCGGCAAAATGGTGGCCAAACACTACCCAGCGGTTGGTTGGCACATAGTCGCGGCCATCGGCGAGACGCTCAGCTGGTGTGGCGCGGGTTTCGTCCAGCATCAGTACGCGGGCAGCCACCCAGGCACTATAAAAGCGGTAACCAATCAGATAAGTACAAATGGCAGCGACAATAAACCAAATCGCATTGATAGATTCGCCGCGGTTTAGGGCAATACCACCGGCGGCTGATGCCCCGGTGATGGCAATGCCAAGCCAGAGCAGACGCTGCGGCCAGCCTTGTGGTGCTATCGGTGTTTTCATCTGTGTCCCCGTCTGAAAGTTTTTGTTTTTGTTTGATTTTTATCCCTCAGTTCTATCGGGTTCGCCGACTGATGTCAACGCAGGCACCAGAGGTCGGCGCAGCCGTTGTTACCCGATTAAAAGCTAAAGCACAACAAGCGCTTATGGCTGCTTTGGTTCAGCTTTGGTAAAGTCTGCAGCTGGCAGCCTGCAGCTTGGCGCCACCCACTGGCCTGATTGAGGATGATATGCGTGTATTCCCCTTGTTCCTGAGTTCTTTGGCATTCACCGCTCATGCGCTGGCCCAGCCGGTGTTTAAAGCCGATTTCGAGGGCAACAGCAGCTGGAACATCTTAAATGGCTGTCAGTTACAACATGAAATGGCCCGTAGCGGGCAACAGGCGCTGTTTTGCAGCCGCGGCTCTGCCAGCCTGGTTACGCCGGCACTGGTTACAGAACCTGGCATGCTGGAATTCTGGGTCAAACCAGAAAATGCCTATACCAGTTATCGCATCAACATCTTAAGTTCAGCGTCATTAAAAGCCGACGCGCCCTGGCAACAAATTGGCCTGATAGAAATGTCGGCCACGAGCGCAGACTATCTGGCGCATCGTATTTCGATTGATGACCCGGCTCGTAAATATATCCGGCTCGATATTGAGAGCAGCAATGGCGGTATTGCGCTGGATGATGTCAGCATTGAACGGATTGGCCTCGATGTGGCGTTGCAGAAAAACGAACAACGGATTGTCAGCGGCATTCTGGACCGGCTGAAGCAGAATAAAAACCCGGAACTGCAGGCTGAGCAGTTCAAAAGTTTGGGCCAAAACTACGCTGCACAGCTGGACACGCAGCGGCAATATCTGGAGTACGCCAATGCGATTTACGCCAGTATTACGCTGGTGCTGGCGAGCTCTGAACGGAATAAGATGTCCAATCCGATGGCGTACGCTTCATTTCGCAACATTATCAACGACACCAAACGCGTGTCTTCACCACTGCAGCAGGCACGGTTAACTTCGATGGTGAAGCCGTTTGGTGACCTGGCAACTGCAACGCTGAGTGTGGTCACAGGTGGCGCTTATGCTGCCTTTGCCGAACCATTTAAGTCCTTTCTCGCGGCAGCTTTTGATAAGTCCAATTATGAAAATGCCGACTTAAGCCGCAAAGACCGCAAATTCGCCGAACAAAACGGGCTGAAAATTTACGAAAACGCGGAGCGTTTCCTGAGCGAACTGGAAAAAGAACTGCAGCAGGTCAATGCGCTGGATAACGAGCTTGGCACTATGCAAAAGCTGGTGGAAAGTTATCGCAAAGATTTGGACAAACAGCTGCGTGGTTATATTCAGCATGCCGGCCTTGCCCGCACTCAGGAAAACTTTGGCCGGGTGATGAGTAAAGAAGACAGCATCCGCGCCGCCATCAGCAGTGAAATTTCAGGAAATGTAGCCAATCATGCGCAGCAACTACATGACCGGGAACAAAATACTGAACTGGTGCAATATCTGCTGAAAACCTCAGAACAGTTGGAAAGTGTGCAGGAATATAAAGAACGCTTTAATTTGGTCACCGCTGCAGCCCTGACTTTTTACGACCGCTTTGAGCGTTCGATTGCACCCGAACAAAACCCGTTCAGTGACAGCGCCGACAAAGCCGCATGGGAAAACCATGCAAAAAAAGCCCGGGCTTATATCAAAGAATCCAAAGAAGCTTTTACTAAAGCCTATTTGTAAGCAACCTGGCAGAGCACAGAAATACCAAAGCCCCGCAAGCGGGGCTTTTGGTTTGAACACCTTATTGATTAAGGCAGTACAAAACCGACAGCTTCGTTTACCTTCGACAGTGTCGCTGACGCACGACGACGCGCTTCCGCGGCACCGGCCTGCATCACTTGCGTTAAAGTGGCCTGGTCGTTACGCAGTTCATGGAAACGTTGCTGTACCGGCTCTAACAGCGCAATTACCGCATCAGCCACATCACCTTTGAGGTGGCCATACATTTTGCCTTCGTATTCATTGACCAGCGCTTCAACAGATTTGTTGGTAACACCAGACAAAATACTCAGCAGGTTGGCAACACCTGGCTTGTTATCAATATCAAAATATACGCGTGGCGGATCTTCCGAATCGGTCATCGCCTTTTTGAATTTTTTGCTGATCATTTTTGGATCTTCCAGCAAACCGACGAAGTTCCACGGATTTTCATCCGATTTTGACATCTTCTTGGTCGGCTCCTGCAGGCTCATGACCCGCGCAGCCACTGGCGGAATAAAAGGCTCCGGCACGGTAAAAATATCGCCATGCAAGGCGTTAAAGCGCATCGCCACGTCACGTGCCAGTTCCAGGTGTTGCTTCTGGTCGTGACCGACCGGCACCTGATTGGCCTGATACAGCAGAATGTCGGCTGCCATCAGTACCGGGTAGGTAAAAAGACCGGCGTTAACGTTATTGTTATGACGCTCGGATTTGTCTTTAAATTGGGTCATCCTGCTCAGTTCACCAAACTGAGTGTAACAGTTCAGCACCCAGGCCAGCTGGCTGTGCTCCGGCACATGGGACTGCATGAATACCGCAGAACGTGTTGGGTCTATACCGCAGGCCAGATATAAGGCCAATGAATCCAGTGACGCGTTGCGCAGAGCCGCCGGTTCCTGGCGGACGGTGATTGCATGTAAATCGACGATGCAATACAGACAATCATAGTCATCCTGCATCCGGTCCCACTGGCGCAGCGCACCAAGATAATTGCCGATAGTCAGCTGACCGGACGGCTGGGCGCCGGATAAAACAATAGGTTTGGCCGAAGTCTTCTGCATGAAATCTGAGGTCCTGTGTGTGAACTGCCCGGCAGTCCGAACAAAAAATTGCGCCGATTATAACCGCTTCAACCGGCTTTGCCACGCCTGACGCATTGTCTGATCATACCGGCCGTACTGTGGCCAGCTCAGCGCGCATTGCAGCAATCACCTGCTGGTAATCCGGCTGACTGAAAATCGCCGAACCGGCGACGAACATATCGGCGCCGGCCGCAGCAATGGCGGCAATATTGTCAGCTTTGACGCCACCATCGACTTCCAGGCGGATCGACCGGCCGCTCTGATCAATGATCTGACGTGCCTGGCGCAATTTATCTAAAGTGGTCGGAATAAAGCTCTGGCCGCCAAAACCCGGGTTGACGGACATCAGCAACACCACATCGACTTTATCCAGCACATAATCAAGATAACTCAGCGGCGTCGCAGGGTTAAACACTAATCCCGCCTGACAACCTTCATCTTTAATCAGCTGCAAAGTGCGATCGACATGACGTGATGCTTCGGGGTGGAAGGTAATAATGGAGGCACCGGCTTTGGCAAATTGCGGTACCAGACTGTCGACCGGCTCCACCATCAGATGGACATCAATAGGTGCGGTAATGCCGTAATTACGTAAGGCCTTACATAACATCGGGCCAAACGTCAGATTCGGCACATAGTGATTATCCATTACATCAAAGTGCACCACATCGGCGCCGGCAGCCAGCACCCGGGCCACATCATCGCCGAGGCGGGCTAAATCCGCTGACAAAATCGAAGGTGCGATCCAAAACGGTAACATTCGTCTCTCCTTTCCGATGCGGCCCGACGTGCGGCCCGCCACAAAGCCGTCACTGTAGCCGATTTAGCCCTGCAACGCAGCCGCTTTACTAAAGTTGTCGTCGACCAGGCGCCCAAAAAACAAGCAAAGCTGCACCATTATTGCTCATTAGCAGCTGGCAGAATACAAACATAAAGTCTATCTTATTGAATTATATTTGTTTTCACTGATGGCACAGAAATGGAATTACCTTTTGCGACCATTACAGATAAGGGCAAAGCAAATGACAACAATGGCAACTAAAACAACAAGTTCGTTCAAGCAGGGAAAAAAACTGGGCGCTATCGCAGTATTAGCTGCCAGCTGTTTTGCGGGTTCAGCACAAGCCGTCGCGCTGACAGGTAACGTCGGATATGTGTCTGATTATTTGTTCCGCGGTATTTCTCAGACCAACGAAGGCATGGCGTTACAGGGTGGCTTCACTCTGACTGCTGACTCTGGTTTTTATCTGTCGACCTGGGGTTCCAACATCAAGTTTGGTAACGGCTCGATGGAGTTGGACATTCTGGCCGGCTGGACCGGCAAAATCAGTGAAGACTGGACTATCGACGTCGGTGCCATGCAATACCGCTACCCGAACGGCGATAATCAAACCGACCAGTTTAACTTCAATGAATTCTATACCAAGCTGATTTATAAAGATTTGGTCCTTGGCTTTGCGTACTCTGACGACTACTTTGGTACCGGTGTGAACGAGTATTACTACTTGTCAGCCGACTACACCTACGTACTGCACGAAAGCCTGAGCCTGTTATTACACTTAGGCCAGAACCAGTTCGAAGATAATGCGCAATACAATACTTTTGTCGCTGCCGGCCCATTACGGGGTGATGCTTATCTCGACTGGAGTGTTGGCTTGGGCACTACTGTGTTAGGTTCAGCCGTCCAGCTGAAATTTGCTTCTACGAATATCGAAGGCAGTGCGGGCTGCAATCTGTGTGATGGCCGCTTAGTTCTGAGTTTGAGCAAGACTTTCTGAAAACAGAAAGATAAAACATCATAATAAAAACAGCCTTTGTCCACGACCCAAACCGGCAGTCGCAAGGCCGCCGGTTTTTTTGTTGCGACAAAATCTACACTGACGTAAAATCGACCAGTGAACTTGGCATGGATGAAGTGATGAAACAGACAACGCTCGTGAAATCCGCATTATTGCTGTTGCCACTGGCAATTGCTTTTGCTGCTTCGCAGTGGACTGGAACCGAAAAAGTTGTGGCCAGCTGCCAACAACAACGCATCGTGACTGATTCAGGTATCGAAAGTTTACAGCTGCAATGTACACATACCCCGCAACAAAGCTGGTTAGGCTGGGCACAAGGCCAAAGCCGCTCGACGCAGTTCCATTTTATTGATTTACTTGAATTGCTGAACCGGCTGCATAGCCATCAAGAATCCAAATAGCAGATCAACAGACTGATGACTGGCCATAAGCCCGGACTCAGACAAATCTTCAAAGCGGTATTTGGCGCCTTCGTAGGCGTGCAGTCCGAACAACAACGTCAGCAGGACTTCCAGGCGCAAAGCCCTTTACCTTACATCATTGCCGGTGTGGTGCTGACCATTGTTTTTGTACTGGGACTGGTACTTATAGTGCGGGTCGTATTAGCCTGAATTGTCACTTCTGCCGGTAGATGGCAAATAATTCGGCGACTTTGCCACGACTACTCCCCTTCTGACTGATAGAACGACCAACCTGAATTGAATCCAGTTCGGCGCCGGCATAGATTTTTCGGGTTAACGGCGTGTCGTGATTACTAATCACCACAGTATGGCCTGCAGCCTGCGCCGCTTCAGCCAGATTCGCCAGTTCAGCCTGATCGTCAAAAGTGAAGCTGTTTTTCGCATACGAGGTGAAACTGGCCGTTTTTGACAACGGCACATAAGGCGGATCGCAATAAATCACTGTCGGCGGCTTCGGCAGCCGCGCAAAGAGTTCAGGATAACTCAGGCAGGTAAATTCAGCTCTTTGCGCTTTTTCAGCAAAACGCCATAACTCAGCTTCCGGGAAATAAGGCTTTTTATATTTACCAAAAGGCACGTTAAATAAACCGGACTGGTTATAGCGGCAAAGGCCATTAAAACAATGCCGGTTCAGATACAAAAACAGCAGCGAGCGTTCGAGCGGATCGACACTTTGATTAAACTGCTGACGAAGTTGCAGGTACCGTTCTTTGTCGTTATTTTGTTCGCTGAAAAACTGCCGGGCAGCCGGTATCAGCATATCCGGCTGGCTTTGCAATAAACGGTACAGACCGATCAAATCAGCGTTAATATCATTGAGTAAATAGGCCGGATAGTCGGTATTGAGAAACACAGAGCCGGCGCCGACAAATGGCTCGACCAGCAGGTCTCCAGCCGGCAAATGCTGGCGGATAGCTTCCGCCAGATTGTATTTGCCACCCGCCCATTTCAGGAAAGCCCGTTGTTTGACAATTTTTACGGCTTTAGTCAACGCAGCTACCCACTAGTTAGTACTGATTTCACTGTGGATATCACTGAGCGGCTTGGCAAAGCCCTGCTGCAGTGGGGCCGGCAGCTGCGCCGCCTGCTGTTTGGCAGCAGCAGCATCAGCAAAAGGCGCCATCACCACGACTAACTGACGTTTGCCATCTTTAGTACGTTCATAGGTATAAGTTTGCAACTGACCATAAGTCTGGCGGAAACTCTGTAACGCAGTGTCGTTAGAAAACACCACCAGCTGCAGCGCGTATTGTGCGCCTGACAACGACAGCAACTCCGACTCGGCATAACGATAACCACCTGTTGGTTTGCTGGACGTCGCAGTGACGCTTTGCAGTTCTTGTGAGGCTTCGGCGGCTAAGTCTTCCGCCGGCTCACTGACGGCCGGCTTTGGCGCTGCAGCAACGGCTGTCTCTGCGGCCATTTCCGCTTCGACATTCGCTTCTGCCGGCAAGACGGTTGTGGTAGCTGGTGCTGTGCGGTCGGCACTGATTTCAGCGGCCAGGTCATCAGGTTCAGCTTCGGTTGTCACAGGTTTTTCAGCCGGTACTTGTACCACAGCTTCGGTTTGCTGCTCGCTGTTCGAAGATGAAACCTGCTGCAGGGTTTCTGCCGCAGGTTCAAGCGGATTTTCGGCCTGAACTGTCGATTCAGCCACAGGAGTTGCCGTCGGAGTTTCCGGCTCAGTCACTGGTATGGAGCTGACATTCTGTTCAGTAAAATCAACAGGCTTTTCCAGCCCTTTCACTTCTGCTGTACCACGTTCAGCTTTTTCCAGCTGATTCACCAACTGTTCCACCACGGCTTTTTCCGCTGGCGGCGGTGGCGGCGCCTCTTTGACGTTCGCAACCACAGTGGCGACTTCCTGCTCTTCCGGCAGATAAGTCAGAGTGCCAATGGCAGGCCCTTGCTGGAGCTGACGTTCAGTCCAGAACCAAAACACTACGACGCCAACGATAACCGCCATCCCAACGGTAAACACCCACAACGGGCCGGCGATCGAAGCGGTTTGCACTTTGGTATGGCCTGGTCGTGTGGCTTTGGCTGCGAGCTGCGGATTGAGCAACACATGCAAATTACCTTGCGCCTGGGCCAACCGCTCGGCAATAGTCAGGGTGCTGAACGCGCTGTCAGCCAGCAGCATTTCGGCATCTTCCATCGTCACAGGCGCCAGCGGCAGATTCAGTTCGGCATGGGCATCTGCTTGTTCAGCAGCTGCAATCACCAGGCATGGCACATCAGCCAGTTCGGCCCACAACTCCTGCGGTAAATAGTCGGCCTGATCGAGGATCAAAGCCAACGGCTGCCGGCTTTCACGATCGCCAATCAGACTCAGCAACGGCTTGTCAGTGACGGTGCCATGACCAAACCACTGCTCCAGCAAATGCTGACGGATTTTGCCGGCGCTGAGTTCAGGTTCAACGGTTAACAAGGCCAGATTAAATTCATCGGACAACAAATCGGCGATCGCCAGAGTCAGAGTAGATTTGCCCGAGCCCGGCCCACCAACCAGATAAATCAACTGATAGGGATTAAATTCCAGCTGGAATACCAGTCGTTCCAGCCACTGACGCTGCGACGGCAACAAGCCCTGCAGCGTCGCCAGTTTTTGATGTAAATCAGCCATGTAAGGTGCCAAATACCTGAATTAATTCTTGTTCTGTCACGTCATCGACGATGATGGCACGTCCGGGTTGTTGCAACAAGATAAAGCGCATCTGACCGGCTTTGACTTTCTTATCGGTTTTCATATAAGGCAGGAAATCCGCAATCGCCATCCCGGGCGGTGGCGTGACCGGCAACTGAGCGGCGACTAATAAATCATGGATCC
>CAMLNG010000062.1 GCA_946481195.1 uncultured Chromatiaceae bacterium | reverse complement strand
GAAAACCACTGGACAGCCCAATCGCCACCACATTTTTTGCCCACTGTGTGCTGGTGCGGCCGGTTTCAAAGCTGATTTTGCGCGGCTCGGCCAGCGCTTTGCTGTCGAGATTCTCCATCAAAGTGCGATGAGCTTCGTCATCGCTTAAATAGCCGGAACTGTAAACGATGCCATTGCCGTTGCGGTGGGTCAGCGGAATACGCCATTGCCAGCCGGCTTTGTGCGCGATACTGCGCGTATAAGGCAAGGTCTTGGCAAAACGCTCACTCGGCACTGCCAAAGCGCTGTTGGCCGGCAGGTACTTGGACCAGGATTCATAACTGACACCGAGCGTCTGGCGTATTAACAACCCACGCAGACCGGTGCAATCAACAAATAAATCGCCGTGAATTTTCCGCCCGTCTTTGAGTTGCAGTGCTTCGATATGGCCGGAAATCCCATCTTGTTGCACTGCTTCAATCATGCCTTCGGTGCGCGTCACGCCGGCATTTTCAGCGATTTTCCGCAGAAACTGGCCATACAACGCCGAATCAAAATGATAGGCGTACGGCATTTCATACACCGGATTGGGTGTTTTGATGATGTTAAATTTGCCGGCTTCGCAGCACAGATAATTTAAATCGTAATCCCACAAGGATTGCTGCAGTCCGGCCTGCTTCGCACGCAACCAATAATGCTGGAAGTTACAAAAACCCAGGCTCGCCCCCGGTGCGCCGAAGGTGTGGTAATAGCTCTCGCCGGGTTTACGCCAGTTTTCAAATTTAATCGCAAGCTTCATCGTGGCATGGGTGTCACGTAAAAAGGCTTTTTCATCAAGGCCGAGATACTGGTTAAAAATCTGAATAGGCGGAATGGTGGCTTCACCCACGCCGACAATGCCAATCTCAGCCGACTCGACCAATTCAATCTCGACGCGCTCCGCCAGCACTTTTTTCAGCAAAGCGGCTGTCATCCAGCCAGCCGTACCGCCGCCGGCGATCACGACTTTACGAATTGGTTTTCCGGCTGCACCGGACTCAGATGGCTGATGCATAACAACTCCCTTGCGGAATAAAGTATGGGTCTGGACTCTTTACGCTACAAAAAAGCCTACACCAATACAGAAAAAAAGGCCTCAATACCAAGAACTTATTGAGGCCTTTACACCGGGTTCTTATCAATAGAACGCGTAGTTCACGTTCAGCATATAAGTCGGGCCAAACTGCCGGCGTGTGGTGACGATGCCGTCGGCATTGACGGTTTCTTCATCCACATCGGTCAGGTTGGTGCCCTGCAGCGATACCCGCAGGCCATGCAATGAGGTGAAACTGCTTTCTGAGAAGTCGTAACTGATTTGCGCGTCGACCAGCGTCACGCCATTACGGCTGGCGGTGGAGATTTTGTTCGAACCACCGCGCTCATAAGTCAGGAAGTCTGAGCGGTCAGTACCGGCTACCCGCACTTCAAAGCCATTCCGCTCATAGTACGCAGTCAATGAGAACACTTTGTCGGATTGGCCAGGAATACGGCTGCCGTCATTGAGTTTGGCGTCAATTAAGGTACCGGACGTCGCGACACCAAAACCTTCCAGCACGTCTGAGAATTTGCTGAACGGCACGTTCGCGGTCACTTCCACCCCATGCACCCGACCTGTTAAACCATCTTCAAAGTAGGAGAAGTAACCATAATTCGGTGGTGTCACTTTGGAGCCGGCAGCGTAGAAAATATCTGCCGGGCCATAAGTACCTGCCTGGTCAATGATGCGGTCATGGAAGCCAGGGATGAAATAGTTGGCGCCGCTGTTGGTGTCATCATTGGTAAAATTAATCAGCTTGTTACCGTCGCGGGTCCAGTTGACTAAATCTTTATAAAAAGCCGTGACCGACAGGTAACCTTCTTCTTCAAAGTAGCTTTCAAAGGCTAAGTCGAAGTTGTTGGCTTCCAGCGGTTTTAACAGCGGGTTGCCGGCAAATTTCGACCAGGGCGAGCCGTAGGTTTCCACTGCCGCAGTCGTGTTTGGAATGGCAATCAGGTCGATGTTCTGGTCAAATTTAACAAAACCAGAGGCTTTCATCTGATCGATGCGGGCGCGGCTGATGGTTTTGTTGGCAGCAAAGCGCACAAAGTTATTGTCTGACACTTCCATACTCAGGTTCAGGCTTGGCAGTACATGGCTGTAGCTGTCGCCCTGTTCGGTAATACAGTCGGCGTCGACTTGTTTGTCGCTGTTGTCATCGCAAACGGCAAAGTTTGCGCCAACCACACCAATGAAACCGCTGGAAGATTGATCAGTTTTGACATACTGCATGCCAACATTACCGGTCACCGGAAAACCTGCGAACTGCGTTTCGAAATCAGTTTTAAAATACAGGGTCGTGACTTCTTCATTGACGTCGTAGGTATCCCCCAGACGGTCCGGCTCTAACAAACCGGCATCATTCAGTTTGTAAGTGCCGTCGTTGTATGGCGCAAAACCATCATAGGCCACCACCTGACCCAGACCTGCCCAGGTTAAATCCGCCAGGCCGTTGTACAAATACTGGCTTGGGATGGCGGTCGAGAATGGATACGAAGTGGCTGTCGCAAAGAAACCTTTATTGTCTTTGTCTTTGAAGCGATCAGAGTAATTCACACCAAGCGTCAGTTTATTAAAGATGCTGTATTCGATGTTGCCGACCGCTTCTAAGCGGTAGGTTTTCAGCTCTTCACTGAAATCTGCATAGTTCAGGAAGCCGTCCTGCGCATTAAAGTAGCTGTACGGGTCGCCATTGGCCTGTTTTACGTTGGTGACAAACTGGCTGGCAATGTTGGCCATACCGCCGCCCCAGACTTGCGGACCTGTCAGTTGCAGCGCTTTGGCATCAGAGAAAGCACCAAGACCGGTCAGTTTGGTGAAAAACACGCCATCCGGGCTCATGGTGAATTCACGTGAACCCAACTGAGATGAATTCAGCGCGCCGGAGCGGGCTAAACCGGCATAGGATTCACCGCGTAAATCGCGTTTGCTGGATTCACTGCTGGCAACATCCAGCTCCATCTGCCAATCATCGTTCAGCTGATATTCGACGTTGAGGCCAAAGGACTGTAAATCACCATCTTTTTTCAGCGGATCTGTGCGCAGCACCGGGTTGGCGCCGACCTGAGTCCCCTTGCTGCTGGTGCCACTACCGGACACATTGGCAGAAGAGAACGGCTCGATAAAACCACGTAACACACCGGAATCGGAATAATCGATGTCCAGCACGTCAAACACGATGTTCAATTTGTCGTTTGGTTGATATTGCAACACAGTCGAAATAGTATCGCGTTCAAGTTTGGTACTGATTGACGCAATATCCAGACCGGTTGGCAGCACTTGGCCGGCAGCGTTCGCGCTATAACCCCAAACGCCATATTTCCGCTGGTTGTTCGGTGATTCAGTGGAAGCCAGTGCCACGGCGAGGCCTAATGTGTCGTCGGCAAATTTTTCGACAAAAGACAACGCATAACGTTTGCCTTTGTTATCAAATTCCGGGTTGTCAGAGTCGCGGCTGTTCGATTCGTAGTTGCCATTGACCGTCAGCGTTTCTTTCGCCTGCAGCGGGCGAACTGTGCGTAAATCGACGGTACCACCAATGCCCTGCACCATCAGCGTGGCATCTGTGGTTTTATAAATGGTGGCGCCGGTCATGATTTCTGATGGATACAGATCGTATTCAACACCACGGTTGTCGCCGATACCAATCAGCTCCCGGCCATTTAATGAGGTACCGGTAAAATCTTCTTTAAAACCGCGCACCGAAATCCCCGAAGTGCGGCCACCGACGCGCTCACCGGCAAGGCCTGGTAAACGTGATAAAGATTCCGCAATCGATGAATCTGGCAACTTACCGATATCTTCAGCGGAGATGGCTTCGACAATGGACGAGTTATCCATTTTTTCCGCCTGAGAACGAATGAGTGAGCCGCGAATACCGCGCACGGCTATCACCTCGACTTCTTCACCTGATTTTGCCGCATTGCCTGCAGCCTGTTGTTCTGCTGCAGTTGCCGCCACCGACCAGATGGCAGACGAGACTGCGAGTGACAGTAACGCCGGTTTAAATAGTTGTGTTCTCATTTGGTTATCCCTTGTCGATTTGTGTTGCTTTTGAGTGTGTTGTCTTGCCTGAAGCTGACATCCAATGGGTTTCGGCAGACCTTTATCAGGCTAGTCGCTCCAGCTGTCTCTGCAGCATTTTTAGAGACAAATGTTTCGACTTACTCTGCTTATCACATTGAATGTTGGCTTCCTTTGAGATCTTAATCGTTTAAGTTTCTTTGCCAAAAAAACAACATGCTCGGTATCGCCGGATGTTGTTGTGATGGGTGAAGAAAATTAATGCCTCTTAACTTAATCGTTTTAGATGATCTCGATTTCGCCGTCAAGTATTGTGCGTAAAATAATCGATAAAGATTTGAACTTTTTCCAACGGGCCTTTGATTGCTGTGGCCTGACGCACAGATCGGATCTCTGCACGGGCCCAGACAGTTTAGCTGCCGGCAGTGCGTTTCAGTGCTGTGGAAAAATCGACAAGGGCTTTAGGGGTGTAGTGTGCCGGCTACGGACACAGTCGCCTCCAACTGCAGATCTGCAGGACTCTGCAACTGATAACGTGCTTTGAGCTGTATGATTTCAGCGTGATACTGCAGCAAAAACCGGTCAAAACGGCGCAGCATTTCGCCGTGGTCCCTGCTCGACAAATGAAAACCAACGCTGGCAAGAGGCAACTGCCGGCCAATCTCTGCGCCTTGTGGTTGGCCGAGTTTTTGTAATAAATGCCTAGCCACATGCCATTCGACATCGGCGGCATCCACCCGTTGTTTTAACAGCATTTGAATGGCTGCTGTAGCATCACTGGTTTCAACGAGTTCAAAGTTATAGTCTTTTTGCACCGCCAGCAGATGGTCTGGGGTAAATCCACGCGGTACCGCAATAGCACGCACAGCGGCTAACTCCAGCTCAGCGTCGCCACGACGCACCAACGTTGCGCCAATAATGCCGGTCAGTGGCTGGCTGAAAAAAAGCGGCTGTGTTTCACCTTTGGCACTGTGCCATTGCGGATTATCCGGGTACACCAGCTGGCAGTCCGGATTGTCCTGTAACCGTTTCACCGGCAAGGGCAACACACTAATTTGCAAACCGGTTTTTGCGCTGAACAGTGCAAACAAATCTGCTGCATAACCACGACCGGGTTGTGTGCTGAAATCATAATGCGGGTAATAATCGATATTCTGCACACAGATGCGCAGCGACGCCGCATGCAGCGGCAGTACGCAGCAACAGCTGATGATCGTGATCAAGCGGCGTAATGGCCCGCCATGCTTATTGGTTCGCCGCAGCCAGAGCACTGATAAAGTCCGGAATAAATGGCCTCCCCTCTGCATTCAGTGCCGTCCCTGTGATCAAAGCATCCAACATCAGTTTTTGGTCCGGACAACGCCGCACCTGTTGGCGGAACCCAAACCGCAGTTTTGACACCGGCTGGTATTGCACTGTGACGACAAACTGGTCGCCACTTTGTAACGATGCCTTGTAGTCCATTTCCGATCGCACCACAACCAGGTGAATTTTTTCCCGCGTCAGCTTGGCAAAATCAAGACCGCAGGCCAACAGATATTCGTGCCGCGCATGCTCCAAATAGTGGAAATACACGGCATTATTGACAATACCCTGCATATCGCACTCGTAATCACGTACTTTAAAGTCAACTGAAAACAACTCAGTCATGCTTATTTCCTTTTTGCCATGCTGCTCAGAGCGACGTGCCAGATGCTTCCGCCGCCAGTAAAGATTCCAGACAATGTCTGGAGACGCCATAAAACTGCTTTAATGCGCTGACCTGCGCCAGTACTGCCTGCTGCCGGCTGGCGTTTATCGGCCCTGACCTTTTCACTGCTAAAATCATTTTGTTTTTGCTGGTGTGTTCAAGCGCAATAAATTCAAATACTTGCGTATCATAACCATAGGCTTCCAACAGCAAGGCGCGGATACCGTCGGTCAGCATTTCCGCTTCCTGCCCCAGATGAATACCATGCTGTAATAATGGCGATAATATCGCCGGGCTTTGCAACTGCGGCCGGATCTCTTTATGGCAACAGGGCGAACACATAATGACAGCCGCACCGGCCCGGATCCCCATATGGATAGCGTGGTCCGTTGCGGTATCACAGGCATGTAACGCGATCATCACATCCAGGCCTGTGCTTTGATAATGTTGTACATCACCTTGTTCAAAGCGGATCCCCGGCTGATTCAACCGCGCCGCCGTGGTATTGCATAAGTCCACCAGGCTCTGGCGGAGTTCAACGCCGATGACTGTCGCTGGCTGCGCCAGTTGTTGCAGATAATGAGCAACTGCAAAAGTCAGATAAGCTTTGCCGGAACCAAAATCAGCGATGGTTAGCGGATCAGGACCCAGCAAAGCCGCTTCTTTTAAAGCCCGTGCGAAAATTTCAATGAACTTATTAATTTGCTTCCATTTTTTTTGCATGGTCGGCGCAATCTGACCATCACTGCCGCTAATGCCCAGTTCACGCAGAAATGGCGCATCACTGTCGATAAAGCGCTGTTTTTCCCGATTATGGCTTTGCAGTGGCGCCCCGGTAGCCCCGCCGGTTTTGCGGGTGTTGCACAGCACTTTGCCTTTTTTGGAGATTGTCAGCTGTGTTTCGCTGCCGTTGCATTCTAACAACGCCGCCTTAAAGTCTGTTGTCAGCCATTGGGTTAATAGCGGTGTCAGCGCTTCAGCACTAAAATTTTTGGTTTGGTCAAAAGTCTTGTTTTCAAATAACACACTGAGCTGAATACCGGTTTTCAGTAAAATCGGCCGGATTTGGATCCGGTTCAGTTCGCTCTGACTGCCTTCATACCGCGACAAAACCAGGCGGAGCAATTGATTCTGGTTAAAGGCGTCGAGGAATTGCCGGATAAAACCGGCAAGTGGGGCAGATAAATCAGGTTGGCTCATTAATCAGTCCGGCAGCTATAAATTCTGGTGCGCAGTATATCAGAGCTGGCGCAGGGACTGGTCTGCAATCACCGCTTCCGCCACCGGCACTTTCAGCCAGTATTCCGGCTGCTGCAGAGGCGTTTCGGCCGGTAACAACGGATTGTCCAGCTGGAACACGACCGATTGACTGAATTGGCTGAGCGGAAACACTTGGTGCGCGATGGGATGAGCCTGCAAAAATTCCTGTAATTCCCCACTGCGTGCCAGTTTATCCAGACCTTTGAACAAGCGCTCCGCCAATACCTTATTGTCTTTATTTACAAAAAAATACATCGCAAATGGATAATGCAACAACAAACTGGTGTTGTATTCAAGGTCTGGATAGGCCGCAGCGAAGGCTTTTTGTTCGACCGGACCTTCGAAAATACTCCGTGGAAAATAATCGCAACGCTCACGACGCAACAGCTCCAGCATTTGGTCATGACGCTCAGCGGTCATTACTTTTAAACCAGCCGCGCGCAAGATATCGCTGTCCGGCCACAGTTCGCCCTGGCAGGCTGTCAGGCGCTTTAATTCGCTGAGGTGGCGGATTTGCCGGAAAGCCTGCCGATCGGTTTTCCGGATGATAAAACCACGCCAGCCTAATCCACCGGCTAACAACGGAACCCGGACTGGCAGCAGGTCACGCTCCAGTTCGGGTGATGTACCAAAATGATGCACATCGATAAAATTCTGTTTCATCAGGAGGTAACGATAGTCACCCAAAGGCGGGGGTTTCAGCGATTCAATCCGGGCGGCACCGTATTCGGCCTTAGTCCGGTTCAGCACCAGCTGCAACAAATCATGGTAATAACTGACACTGGCTTCACCGGGCGACTGCAAACCCAGCACACGGATATGCTGGCTGTCATCAGCCTGTGCGGACGCAAATAATTGGCAACAGCAGAATAAAAACCCAATGAATTTACGCACCTGTGTCACCGTTTTGCCTGGCGGATAATCATACTATAGAGACCATGACCACAGGCGGCAAGCATAAATTCCCGCGTACAAACGGCCATCTCCAGAGGCAAAACCGGACTACACTGATGCTGTTCCAAGCTCACTGAAACTGATAGCCACAATGACGACAGCCCAACAACTTGCCACATTAATCGCCGATTTTATCCTCCACAGTGAAGATGGTTATGCCGTATTTGACGCTTCAGACCAGCTGCTGGTCTGTAACCAGAGTTTTGCCGCATTGTTTGCCCGGGATGCCAGTCAGATCAACGGCGCCACTTTCGCGGATCTGGCTCGTTTTGCTTTTATTCATCAGCAGGGAATACGGATTGACCACGACGACATCGAGCAGTGGTTACTGGCAGCGCAGGCGAAACGCCGGCAGCGCAGCTACCGGATATTTGAAGTGGATTTGGTGGATGGCCGCTGGTTTTTATTTTCAGAACAATTACTCAGCGACGGCCGTTTGCTGATCCAAAGCAAAGAAATTACCCGACAAAAATTACTGGAACGCGATTTGTCGGATGGTTTGCACTCGTTGCGGCAACTGGCCCTGACCGATGAACTGACCCAAATCGCCAATCGGCGTTGTTTTGTTGATTCCGTCCATTCCGAGCTGAGCCGCAGCGGCCGGCAACACAGTGCAACCGCTCTGCTGGTGCTGGATGTCGACTTTTTTAAATCGGTGAACGACAGCTACGGCCATCAGGCCGGTGATGCGGTACTGGCACAAATGGCTGCAGCCATCAAACATACCTTACGGGAATACGATATTTTTGGTCGGATCGGCGGCGAGGAATTCGCGATATTTTTAAGCCAGACCGATGCTGACACTGCGGTTCAAGTGGCAGAACGGGTCCGCACTACTGTTGCCGCCACCCAAGTGCACTATCAACAATTACAACTGCAGGTCACAGTATCTATCGGCGTCTGCACCGCCGCCAGCGCGGTCAGTTTTGAGACGCTGTATAATCAGGCTGATCTGGCGTTGTATCAGGCCAAACACAATGGCCGCAATCAGGTGTGCTGCCTGCAGGCAGGCTAACACAGAGTCACCATCACTTTACAAAGTAAAATCAGGCCGTTAGCATGCGGCAGCAACTGATCGAGACCCAAATAAACCGAAAAGGATCATTATGTTACGCCGGATTGTTCTGCTAGCACTGCTTAGCCAGCTCCATGCCTGTGCAAGTATCAGTAAAGATGACTGTCTGCAGGGTGACTGGTATAGCCTTGGGGTGAATGACGGTAAAGCTGGTGAACTCAGCAGTAAGTTCCGCGAATATCAGAAAGACTGTGCCGAGCATGGTGTGATGCCGGATTTTAAAACCTATCAGCAGGGGCATAGCCAGGGTCTGGTGTTTTTCTGCGACTTCCCGCACGGCGAAGCCTGGGGCCGGGCCGGTAAAGAATACAACACCGCCTGTACCGGCAAACTTGAACCAGCCTTCCGCCAGGGTTTTCAGCAAGGCCAGCGCTGGTACAAAGCGAAAAAAGCCGTGGACGATATCGCCGCCGCCATCAATGACCTGCAAAACCGCAATCTGGTTTTACGTGAAGATATTTATGCAATCAATCAACGGATAGCGGTTGAGCAAAACGCTTCTGCCCGCGCGGCTTTACTGAATCAGGCAGATCGCCTGCGCTATCAGATGGAGGGTTACAATCAGGAGATTGGCCGGTTGCAAATCCGGATGGCGCAAGCCGAAGCTAATTTCGCCCCACTCAATCGCTAACAGGTCTGTCACTGACAAAGCTGTCGCGAAACACCACGTTACCAAACACGCTGTCAGCGGGATAGTTCAGTGGCCCCGCAGCTGTTGCTGGTACAGATCAGACTGTTGATAGCGCAGTAAACCCCAGCTCTGGATCAGCTGCAGCGCCCGCTGTTGATCTGCTGCTGATAACTCAGCAAAGTCTGCCCAGCTAGCCTTGTCCCCGGCGCGAAAATGCCGTTGCCGGAAGTCATATAACATACGACCCTGGGCATCAATTCGGGCAATTTGCTGTGGCGCACGAACCAGACCAACGACCTGTAACACGGCTGCCGGTGACTGTGGAATGGGAGCTCCGAGAGCAGTCGCCAGCAGCAGCGGCGCAACATCGGCATGCCCCAGCACCGGCGGATAATTGATCTGACGATTACTAACCAGCAGTACCTTTGTTTGCGTGTCATTTAACTGATGACCATGACCAAGAAATCCATCATCAAACAAAGATTCGCCGTGGTCCGAGGTCACCAGCATTGTGCTGTGTGTCATCAGCTGAAAACTGTCCAATAGCTGTTGCAATTGCCCCACCAACCAGTCCGCATTTGCAACTGCGTTGTAATAACTGAGCTGTAACAACGCCTTATTCACCGGTTGCATTTGCTGGCGGCTGATAGACTGGTGCGTGAGCAATGGCAACATCTCTTTATGATGGTAAGGGTAATGCGCAGCCTGAACGTTCAGATAAAAAAACTGTGGCTGCGCCCAGTTCACTTCAGCAAAACGCTGTTGCAGTTGTCGCAGCAGGCGTTGCTCACTGATCCGCAAAGAACCGGCATTCAGCGAAGGGTCCAGCCGATCAGCCAGTGCTGAATCTGCATCAAAATAATACTGGCCAGGTCGCTTTAACCGCGCCGCGGTGAGTACATCACCAAAACGCTCTGCCTGTGCCGACAATACGTTGATCTGATACCCCCGCGCCTGCAGCGCGTCCAGCAGATTTTGGTGTGGCGGGTGATAACTCAGACTTCGGTTAAACAGCGCTTTCAGTGAACTGGTGGTAAAACCGGTATGACTGTAAGCATTCTCGCTGTAACTCCCCTGTTTTGCCAGCGCAGCCAGATGTGGCATCACTGCTTTGCCATCTTGTTTGGCAAACAAAGCATCAGCGCGCACACTTTCCAGCACCACCAGGAATATATGCTGCCCGGCCCGAAGCGGTAGCGCCTTCATAACATCAGACTCTGCAGCAGGCTGCAGCGGCAAGTCGCCCGCAATGCCATCTTCGTCTATGCCATTGCCGGGAATATCCATAGCGCCCGGATACAAAGTGGCATTCATCGGCGCCGGGTCCGCCAGCGCACCCAGGGCGCCATAACCGTCTAAATCAACATCTGTCAGTCGATTTAACAGCCCTGCTACCAACTGCTGTGACAGTTTTTTTTCCAGACCAAAGCGAAACGGCTGCTCGGTTGCCAGCAACTGCCACTGCAATGAAAACAGCAGCAACAACCCCAAACTGTAGCGCCACCAGCTGGCTCCATCGGCAACCGGGTCGCGATAACGGCGAAACGCGAGATGCACACAATACAACAACATCAGACCGACCAGCAGGCCGGCTAACACTGGCAGCAAGTGCAGACTAAGTTCGGTCAGGACCATACTGACTGCCGCCAACACACTACCGCCCCCCAGATTGGCCAGCACCTGCCAATCCAGATTATCACCAAAATACTGGTACAACTCGCCACCGACCCAACCATGCCCCAGCTGGAGCAACACCAGCACCAATGCAAACCACAGATGACTGCGAGTACTGGTTTGCATCCGGCACAACAAGTTGTAAAGCAAAAAGGCGCAAACGACCGCAGTCAGATCAGCCAGCCAGCCGGCCAGCAGATACAACAGCCGATCAGAGAACAGTACAAAGGTATGCGGCTGTAAAAAACCACCACCGGTGAACAACTGGTATTTGTGTTGAAATAAGCAGGCGTCAAGCACTGAGCAAAACAGACTCAGCGCTATTACCAACAGCAGGGAACGACGATCAGGACGTGGCAATAACAACGGCACTACCTTGTGGCAAAAAGACAATCATGGCTGCACAGAACCGGCAGTATGCCCTGCCGGCGCTTACGCCGCAATGTGCGCATGTATCAGCGTTAGACCCTAGGGGCTGTTGACGTTTGGCGGTTAAGTTTTGTTCGTTTCGGCCACCGCGTGGTGGCGGCGTTTTGGGCGCGAAA
>CAMLNG010000061.1 GCA_946481195.1 uncultured Chromatiaceae bacterium | reverse complement strand
CCGTGGCCTGATAACACAACATAGGTTTCGTTTTTAGCGATATCCGCCGGGGTACTGATCACGTGGAAGTTCGTCACCACTAAGTTACCGGGGCTGACGACAAATCCTGAACCCAATAGTTTTAAGCGCGGCGCCGCAGTTGGATTATATAAGGCAATGGCTACAACAGATGGTTTGAGCTTGGCGATCTGTGCGGGCAGGTCAGATGTCGCGTAAGTCGGGGAAAACATAAACAATATCAGTAATTTAACTGCTATTGACCAACGAATGTGTTTTAACAGTTCCATTTGCAACAAGCTCAATCCATGCTGGACTAAAATCGAATTCGCATCTTTATTAAATTGGTACATACTGAAACTCTCAGTTCAGTGGCAGATGCATGATGTCTTGGTGGCCAGTATGACACAACTGCAATCACATGAAATAGTGCCGATTTTTTCCGGCGGCGGTACCCGACTACCTTGTTATGTCGGCATATTAAAAGCTCTGAATGACCTGCATCTGGATTTTCGTAGTCTGGTAGGGGTGTCAGGCGGCAGTATAGTTGCAGCTATGGTTGCTGCCGGAAAGTCGATCGACCAGATGAAAAATCTGGCCTTACATACAGATTTTAAACAGTTCCGTGGTTTTTCACTGATGAATTTAATCCGGACCGGTGGTTTGTCCAGCGGCGACACCTTCGAGCGTTGGATGGATGCACAACTAGAGGGCGCGCGTTTCTGTGATTTAGTGCTCGACTTACACGTACTGGCGACTGATATCAACGGCGGCGGTCCCGTTGTATTTAATAAGGCCCGTACACCGCAGATGAAAGTCTCAGAAGCTGTCCGTTATTCCATGTCAATTCCGCTGTTGTTTTCGTTCAAAACTTTCGAGAATCATGTCATGGCGGATGGCGTGATCCTGGCGGAAGATGCACTGCATCAGGACTGGTCCGGGCGTAATGTGCCGGTGGTCTGTTTCCGGCTGAAAAGCGAAGGCGAGGATAAACCGATCAGCAAACGTAGACTATTCCCGCTGGTTTCATATATTCTCATGTTAATTCAAACGTTTATGAACGCTATGTCGCGTGAGTATGTTCACGCACAATATTGGCATAACACAGTGCTCATCAATACCGGCGATGTCTCGTCCGTTGATTTTGCGCTGCCAGTGGGGAAAAAAGAGGAACTCTTGCGACAGGGCTATGATACAACGATGCAAGTGATTCCACATAAATTGGGTTGGATTCGCCCAGATCTTGCAGTAAATCAAAGAGAACGGTGTTTTGGTTTGTCATAGAGTCCGGATTTTCTATACTAGAGCAGAACCTGAGATCAGCAGTAGCAGGTCTACGGACAATGACGCAAAGACTGTTGACGCATAGGGAAAGAGAGTCGTATCGCAGTAGCGGTTGGCTATCTCAGTTGAACATTGAGGATATTGTCAGGTTTTTATGAAGCATTTAAAGAAATTACAAGATCTGCCAATTGTCGGGAATCTGGTAAAAAAGGCCATTGGAGTAATGGTCAGCAATAACGCGAGCAATATTTCCAAGCATTTTTCTCAATTTTTACAACCGCAGCTGGCACTGACCGAAGAGTTAAAGCAAAAAGTCTACAATGTGCGTCATCAGGTTTATTGTGAAGAGCTGAAGTTTGAAGCTGAAAGGCCTGACCGGGTTGAAGTTGATGATTTTGATGCCCATTCCATTCACTGTTTTGTCAAACACATGTCATCCGGCAACATGGCTGGTACAGTGCGTTTGATTACGTCATCCAATGATACAGAGCTTCTGCCAATCGAGAAATTCTGTATGCATTCGATCACTGACCATGAATACAGTCCGGCAGCTTTTCCACGGAATAAGATTTGCGAAATTTCACGATTGGCGGTGCTTGAGCAATTCCGTCGCCGCGAAATTGATAAATTTAAAGGCGCTGCAACAGGTGCGATTAACGTCGAAGCTTATTCGGAAAATGAGTTGCGCTGTTTCCCTTACATTGCGATTTGTCTTTATTTTGCTGCGGCATCGACCGCATTTCATGCTCACAAAGAACATGCTTTTGTGATGATGGAACCACGTTTAGCCCGAAGCCTGGCTTTTGTGGGTATTAAGTTTCATCAAATCGGACCTGTGATCGAATATCACGGCCGTCGGGCACCGTTTTATATCAATAAGCCTATGTTGTTTGATGGCCTCTCGCCGGGATTCAAACGATTACTGCGGGAAATAGAAAAATCATTGGCAAATTCGGTGAAAGAACACGGTTTCACTGATGGACCGCTGGAACCGGTAAAAGAGCCGGCGAAAATGGTCTCCGCACAAAATTAATGGTGTTTGCAGGGTTATAGCGGCAGTCATATTGACTGCCGTTTTTGTTGATTCAAGGAGCAATGGATGGATGTGGAACAGTTTGATATCGGCACAGCAATATCGCAGTGGCAGCTGTTGTTGGGTGAAGCCCATGTAGTCACTAGCAGTCAAAGTTTACAGCTCGCTGCAACGGCGACCTTGCCGACGGACTCCGCCGTTCTTGCTATCTTACGCCCGTCTAAACAGCAGGTGGTTGCCACAGTCGCAATTGCCCGAGAGCACGGGATCCCGCTTTATACAATTAGTTCCGGTAAAAATTGGGGGTATGGCTCGCGAGCGCCCAGTTCAAAATGTGCCGTGTTGCTGGACTTACATCGTCTGAATGAAATCTCTGACTACGACCCGAGGCACCATCTGGTAACCGTAGGAGCAGGGGTTACCCAGCGCCAGTTGGCTGAGTATCTCAAAGCGCAGGGCGGCAACGATTGGATGGATTGCACTGGCTCACATCCGGACTGCAGTATTGTCGGCAATACCGTAGAGCGGGGCTTTGGCCATACACCTTACGGTGAACATGCCAATTTTATCGGCGCAATGGAAGTCTTGCTGGCTGACGGCAGAATTATCAAAACCGGTTTTGGCCGTTTTCCTGGCGCAAAGGCAAGTGGCATGTACAAATGGGGGTTGGGGCCGGCGCTGGATCAGCTGTTTCTTCAATCGAATCTGGGTATCGTTCTGAGTATGACTATCTGGTTGATGCCAAAGCCGGAAAAGTTTGTAGCGTTTTACCTGTCAGCGGCCAGCGAAGCCGCATTGGAACAAATAGTCGCGGCGTTGGTTCCGTTAAAACGTAGTGGTGTGATCACCAGTTTGCCGCACATTGCCAATGCATACAGAGTCTTAGGCGGGATGCAGCAATATCCCTGGCCACTATTTAAATCTGGTGAAGTCCAGTATCCGCTGCCCGCAGGCGTCACCGAGCAGTTAAAAAAACAGTGGCAGGTTGGTACCTGGAATGTGTCAGGTGCTTTGTATGGCACTAAAGAACAAGTTGCCAATGCCAGAGCACAGGTGCGCAAGGCATTAAAGCAGGTGAAAGGGGCCCGTCTCAATTTTATCAGTGATGAGTTATTACGTTTTATCGAAATATTTCAAAAGCCTATCGCCTTTATTACCCGCATGGATTTGCCGGGAATGCTAAAAGTACTTCGCCCGGTACACGACATGATGAAAGGACAACCCAGCGCGCAGTTTTTAACCAGCTCATATTGGCGGATGAAGCAGGCGCCGGACGGCCAGTTTGAGATGGATAAAGATAAAGTCGGCCTAATCTGGAGCGCCTTTGTGGCACCAGCTGACCCAAAAAATGCCAGAGAATTAATGCAAATAGTCGAAAAGGTTTTACCAGCCTATGGCTTTGAACCGGCAGTCACACTGACTTTATTAAATGAGCGTTGTATCGATGCGGTCGTCAGTATTTCTTTTGACAGGTCTGCTGTAGCACCAAATGGTAATTCATGGGACGAGCTGGCAGTGCAATGTCGGGACCAGCTCTATCAGCTGATGTTTGCACAAGGCTTTTATCCATACCGCACTGATGTGAACAAAATGGCAGAGATAACGCGTTTTGGTGACGCCACTTATCTCAGTGTGCTGGCAGATCTGAAACTGGCATTAGATCCAAAAGGAATATTGTCGCCGGGGCGTTATATCGCGGAATCGTCAGAAAAATTTACAGAATGAAAATAAAAGCATTTTGGATTTCATGTAAGTTGATGATTTTAAATAAAAATAAAAGTTGGCACATGAGTTGCTTTATATCTGTCAGTAGTAGTTTTAGCCTGACAGTCACTGGTAAGGCAGTTAATAATACAAGGTGGTAGTAACATGAAATTCAAAACTCTTTTATCAGTAAGCGCTCTGTCAATCGCTACGTTCATCGGTTCTGCACAAGCGGCAATCATCCCGGCAATGGACTTTGCAACTAAGTCTGGCTGGTTAGCAGATGGCGTAAATTCTTCAAGCAAACAAGCCAACGGTACTGTGTATGACTGTGCTGCAGGCACTACAGACGCAGCTAACGGCTGTGGTTTAACGTTCACTGGCGCAGCTGGTCTGCCAAATGCCTATGACACTGTGACCTGGGGTTCAACTACAGCTAAAAGCGGTTTAAACATCGTTTCACAGTCAGGTACTCTGGTTACTAACGGTGCTTGGGTTCAAACCGGTTTAATCACGCACTCAAACAAAACAATTCCAGCAGGTTCACGTTCACTGTACACCTTAGATCTGGAAACTCTGTTCACACTGGTGAATCCACCACTGGGTTCAAAATCAGCCAAAGTTGGTATCACGTTCAACGAAACGCCAAACGTACCAAATCCAGCTAACTGCCCAATTCCACAACTGTCAGGCACAGGCTGTGACGATACTTTCCTGATCAAACTGAACCTGCCAGCAATCAAATTCGTTGTAGCTGGTAAAGAGCAATACACTATCACTTTCAAACTGAACCCACTGTCAGGTGTGACTCAATCAGTCGTGAACCCAGATGGTTCAATTGTTCTGGTTACCCGCGAAGGTACTGTTAACCAACTGGAACTGTTAGCTCAGCTGACTATGTCAAAAGTTTCTGCACCAGCAACAGTTGGCATGTTAGGTCTGTCTCTGGTTATGTTAGGCCTGCGTCGTCGTAACAAACAGTAATTCTCGACAGGCACTGAAGTGTTTATGAAAAACCGGGCTTTAAAGCCCGGTTTTTTTATGCGCGATCTATAAGACTTTTCTCTGCCTTCCTATGAGGGTAGGTCAATTCTGAATGCTGATAATTATGCCGGTGGCTGAAATGGTCATAAGACATACAGCGCCCGTAAATTTGATGTAGCCGCTACCTTTGCCGGGATTTCTACTCCCCTAGCTAACTGAAAACCATACTGCCGTATGACTTAGCCGTATGATTCTCAGCACTCAGTTATCTGCCGATTCATCGCTTGTGGTTGAGCTTAAGCGACACTTGTAATTCTTTGAACACTGCAGATTTTGCTGAGCATTTGGCTGCAGGTTTAGTCGGGTTGCAACCAAAGGTTCAACGTGAAGTAGTTGCCATTATCAGCCAGTGCAAAGCAATGATAAGAACGACGCAGCTTCTGCCTGCGTGGCGGATGAATGGTATACATGCTTCGTGCTTAAAAAGAAAAAGGCTGCACCAGGCAGCCTTTTCACATCACAGAGTTACGGACTTAATTCAATTTGGCTTTTAACGCACTGACTTGTGCTGCCGAAACTGACTTATCGCCGCTAATCTTGTCCAGAATAGTTTTTGCTTTGTCTTTTTCGCCTTTTTTGATTAATGCATCGGCGTAATTCAACAGGACCGGCGCATGATCTGGCCGGACTTTCAGCGAGTCCTCAAACTTCTGAATGGCCTGGTCAACTTTGCCGGATGCCAGCAGCACTGCACCATAAGTATCCAATACATCAGGATTACGTGGTGCCAATGTCATTGCCTTTTCGATATGACTGGTCGCTTCAGCTAATTTATTGGTTTCCAGTAAGGTCCAGGCCAAATTATTCAGTACTGCCACATTCTCAGGCTCTTTACTCAGCAACTGACTGAACATCTCAATAGATTTTTGCTTATCACTTTTGAGCAATAAATTGGCATAAAACAGCTGCAAAGGGCCGTCATTTGGCTTGGTTGTCAGATGTTGCTCAACAAACTGTTTCGCTTTGTCCAACTCGCCGGCGCGCTCATAAGTATCGGCAATCATCAAGCCTGCCATCGTTGCCTGGCTTTGCTGGTAGCTTTCATTTAATGCGACCAGTGCTTCTTTGGGTTTGTTGTCGGCCAATAAAATCCGGCCTTTGATAAACAGCACGTCAGCTTTACCAGCTTCTTCAGCAGGTAAAGTTGCCAGCAGTTTTAATGCTTCAGCGTGCTTGCCGTTTTCTGCCAGTAATTGCACTTGTGTACCAAACAACACTTTGTCATCCGGTGCTTTTTTCAGCTCATCCGTTGATACGGCCAGCGCCTTAGTCAGCTGTTTATCCAATATTAACGAGCGGATATAACTGTAAACCGATTCCCGCTCGGCTGAATTCAGCTGATACCACTGTTCTGCCAAAGCCAGAGACTTTTTGATGTCTTTATTAATGACCCTTTCATGTTCAATCAATAAAGCCCAGTGCAGGGCATGGCGCTCAGCCACAGGTTGTTTGCCGTCCTCGAGGACAGTTAAAGCCAGTTCCTGCTTTTTCTGATCAACCAGCATACGGGCATATAAGACCGCCACATTGTAGTTGGCCTTGTCGGAGCTATATAAAGCTTCTGCCCGTTTTAAAGCGGCGCTATCGGTATCCTGACGGGTCAGGGCATACAACTGTTCCAGTGCCGGCAGGTATGAAGGGTGTTTATCCAGCAGTGTGGTTAATGTCACTTTTGCCGCGGCCGGATCCTGTTTGGCTTGTTCGGACACCGCTTTTAACAAATAAGTGAATGGTAAATCGCTCTTTGCCGCCACTGCATCGGCGATATATTTCAGCGCTTTTTCATCCTGATCTTGCTGCAAAGCAATAAAAGCCAGCATGTTCAAACCCTGAACTTTCATGGCCTCATCATTCAGCCATTCGGTGGCTAAGGCTTCGGCTTCTTTGAATTTTCGTTGTTGCAGGTAAGCTGAAGCCAGCAGCAGTTTTGGCTGTTGCTCCTTCGGAGCCAGCTTTGCCGCCTGCTCAAGTAATTGCAGACCCTGAGCTTCCTGACCCGGAATGCCGAGTTTGATGGAGCCAATCGCAATCAGGTCTTGCCCGGATTTTTCTTCAGATCCGGCTTCATATTTATTGATCAACTCTTCCGCCGCGCCGTTGGCACGTTGTTTCAGCAGTTGGAAAGCAGTCGCTGTTACCAGCTGCACGTCATTGGCGGCTGATTCATTTTTCATGATCTGTTGCTGAGCCACATCGGTGTTGCCACTTTGTAGCTGCAGCGCGATAAACAGTTTTTGTGCCGGCGGGTAGCTATCCAGCTCACCGCGTACTGCCTGCAGGTGATTCAGCGCCTGATTGCTCAGGCCCAGCTGTGATGCTGCCAGTGCAGCCAGTACCCGCGTACTGACGGAACTCAGACCACTGTTAATTGCTACTTCACTGAGTTCTTTGGCTTTCTGGAAATCTTTGGCTTCAAAGGCGATCACGGCCTTTAAATAGTTAGCCAACGGTTGTTTCGGAAAGAGTTTTAACAGTTTGTCGAGTTCAGCACCGGCTTCGGTAAACTTATTTTGTGCAACATAAGTCTGGGCCAATAACAAGCGGGCCTGATGACCAGACAGGTTCAGTTTCAGGTATTGCTGGAAACTGGCAACTGAGGCGTCAAACTGCGCCAGGATATTTTGTAATTTTGCCTTTAATAACAAGCCTTCGCGAAACAACGGGTTGTCTGCAGGGATCTCATTCAGTGCTGCCAGTGCCACATCGTGTTTGCGTTCCATAATTTGTAACTGGGCCGCAGCCATGGCTTTAATACCAGCGTCGCTGTTGGACGACAACGCCTGCAATTCGGCTTTAACCTCTGTAGCTTCGGACGCTTCAATTGAAGAAAGTGCCTGATACAAACGGATGTAATCCTGATTCAGTGCAGACAGCCCTGATTCTTTGCCAAGATTTGCCAGCTCCGGGAATTGGCCGGCCAGAAAAAAAGCCTGTGCCATCGGCAGGGCAATCTCGTTCAGGTCAGCGCCAAACTCTTTGGCTCTTTGCAGTTCTTTGCTGGCCGACAGACCGTCACCGACCTGCAGATAAATCTGACCTAAAGTCAGCCGGACTTTGGCGTTTTCCGGCTCCTGCTGCAGCGCAGATTTCAGCTCAATAACGGCAGCCGGATATTCTTGTTTATTGATAAAATTTTGTGCGTCCTGCAGGTGTTGCGCCGCGTCTTTTTTGCCACAACCCTGTGTGACCAGTGCCGCCAGAATACAGCTGACCAGAAGTGTTTTTTTCATTTGTTTAATCCTTTATACAGCAAGGACCGGGCCTGAATGCCGGTCGCGTTGATGGTTGTCAGTTGGGCGAAGCCAAATTTAGTTTTCCCAGTAAAAATTGGTACAACGAAGCTGTGCTGCTGAATAACTCAGCACTGAGTTCGGCATCGTCAAATACGATGTCAAACTGATCTTCCAGCAGGGTCAGAATAGTCATAATACTGCTGGAATCGAATTCAGGAATGGCCCCGAGCAATGGCGTTTGGGGGGTGATCTGCTGGTGTGGCCCCAGGACGCTGTGCAGAATTTGTTCAAGCATCTGCCAGGTCTGAGTTTGTTGGTCCCTCATTGTGAACTCCAATGGACATCAGATATTTGCTCAATGTACTCTACCACAGATTATTTAACGGCAAAGTGTTTTGCCGCCGGAAAAATCTTGCCATTTATCAGTGAAATGGCTTGTTCCGGTGACGTGGACTAACAGGGCTTGGCATGTTGCAAACGGATTCTCTGCACGGCTTATTATTGCAGGCTGCAAAGCGATGGCCGGAACATCGGGCGCTGACCGATGCAGCTGGCAGCCTGACTTTTGCACAAGTGTTGGCCGCAGTGCAGCGGCGACAGCAAGAGTTGACGAGCGCCGGATTGAAGGCCGGAGACCGGCTACTGTTATTGTTACCGAAACAGCGCGAACTGGTAATAGAGCTCTTCGCTGCCTGGAGCCTCGGAGCTATTGTGGTGCCGGTGCATCAGGGTCTGAAACTGCAGCAGTTACAGCATATAGTGCATGATTGCCAACCCAGGTTGCTGGCCGTTGCCGCCTTGCGCCGGCAGCAACTGGTGCCGGATTTATCATTACCACCGGGCGCTGCCTGGTTTGAGCCTGATTCAGCTGACAGCGCAGAACCATCTGATCATGTTGACCGGGGCTGCAGCACTTTACCGGCTGCGATTTTATATACCTCCGGCAGCACAGGACTTGCCAAAGGCGTGGTGGTTTCGCAGCTGAATTTGCTGCTTGGCGCGCTGTCTGTCAGTCAATATTTGCAGCTAAGCCAGCAAGATGTGGTGTTAGCGTTACTTCCTTTTAGTTTCGACTATGGTCTCAACCAGCTGTTAAGTGCATGGATTGTTGGCGCCGGCGTTGTGCTGACCGATTATCTGTTACCGCAGGATGTGGTGCGGCTGGTGCAGCAACATCAGGTGACGGTGCTGGCTGCAGTGCCGCCTTTGTGGTCGGCATTGTCGCAGGCGAAATGGCCGGAACACAGCGCCGACAGTTTGCGGCTTTGGACTAATTCCGGCGGTGCCATGCCACCGGCGCTGCTACGTCGGCTGCAACAACTGTTTAGTAATGCAAAGCCATATCTGATGTATGGCCTGACTGAGGCCTTTCGCTCCACCTATCTGGCACCGGAAAAATTGGCGCAAAAGCCGGATTCTATCGGGCAGGCGATCCCATTTGCTGATGTCAGGGTACTGCGACCGGACGGCACTGAATGTGCTGTTGATGAGCCGGGCGAATTGGTGCATCGCGGGCCCCTGGTGAGTCTTGGTTATTGGGGGCGGCCCGATGTCACCGCTGAGCGTTTTAAGCCAGATCCTTTGTTACCAGAATCGGTGCTGCAAAGGCCTGCGGCTGTCTGGTCCGGCGATCAGGTACGTCGTGATGAAGATGGTGATTTGTATTATGTGGGCCGGATGGATGAAATGCTGAAGTGTTCCGGCATTCGTATCAGTCCGACCGAGGTAGAACAGCAGTTTTATGCGCTGGTACCTGACGTTACCGATGTTGCTGCTATTGCGGTGCCGCTGGCCAATGCCGATCAGGCTATTTTGCTGTTGTTCAGTGCCACAGAGCAGCAGGATTGTGCAGCCATCTTAGCTCAACTGAAATTAGCCTTGCCGGTTTATATGCAGCCTAAAGCTTTGTTGCAGCTGCAGCAATTGCCAAAAACCGTCAATGGCAAACTGGACCGCAAGCAATTAAGTCTGACTTATAAGGAATATTTCAGTGCCGCTGAGTGACAAATTAGACAGCAGCCAGCAGAGTGCCCAGCCGCAGTTAGCCACTGCGCTCGATGCTTTTAGCTGCGCAGACGGTATGCTTTGTATTGGTGGCAAAACGCCGGCGCAGATCGCTGCAATGCTTGATGCCGAAGTGTTTTACGCTTATGACAGACAGGCACTGCGGCATAAAATGCAGCGACTGCGCAATGCATTGCCGGCCGCGGTGAAGCTGCATTATGCGGTCAAAGCCAATCCCTATGGCCCTGTGGTACAGCAGATGGCAAGCCTCGTCGATGGCATGGATGTGGCGTCACGGCGTGAGCTCTTACTGGCTCTGCAAAGTGGTATGACGGCTTCACAAATCAGCTTCGCCGGTCCTGGCAAAACCGATACAGAGCTGGCCGCTGCAATCGCAGCCGGTTGCGTCGTCCATCTGGAATCGGCCAATGAAATGCGCCGGCTGCAGCGTCTTTGCCTGGAAACAAATACCACAGCGCAGGTCGCGCTTCGGATTAATCCGGAATTTGAACTTAAAGGCGCCGGCATGAAAATGGCCGGTGGAGCCAAAGCATTTGGTATTGACCAGAGTCAGGTGTTTGCACTGCTGGCTGAAGTGCAGCAAGGACCGCTGCAGCTCGTTGGCTTTCACCTCTATTGTGGTTCGCAGAACCTGCATGCCGACGCTATTTTGCAAAGTCAGCGGCAAAGCCTGCAGTTACTTACCCAATTACGGCCAATGTGCCCGGATTTACGCTTTTTTAATCTCGGTGGTGGTTTTGGCGTACCGTATTTTCCGGCCGACAAGCCATTAGATCTCGACGCCGTTGGCGCTGGCATGACGGCTTTGCTGCATGAGTTTGCGCCAAGCATTGCCGGGCTTGAGCTGGTGCTGGAACTGGGGCGTTATCTGGTGGCCGATGCCGGGGTTTATCTGAGTCGTGTCATTGATATCAAAACATCGCACGGCAGCACTTTTGTCGTGACTAATGGCGGTCTGCACCATCATCTGGCCAATTCAGGCAATTTTGGTCAGGTGGTGCGGCGCAATTACCCGGTAGTACTGGCGAATAAACTCGACCAGCCGGTGGCTGGCCCACTGCAGGTCGTCGGGCCATTGTGCACGCCGCTGGATGTATTAGCGGACAAGGTGTTGCTGCCCACGCCGGACATTGGTGACTGGTTTGCCGTGCTGCAATCCGGCGCTTATGGCGCCAGCGCCAGCCCACAGGCTTTTTTAAGCCATGGTGCGGTAGCGGAAATCTTGTTATGAAATACTGCCAGAACGGTATGACTGCTTTTAGCAGCGGAGTCTTTGATGCGTAAGTATTTTTATTGGAGCGGGGTTGTCGCCAATCTCGCCTTGCTGGGGATTCTGCTGATTTGGGCGCGCAGTATTTATTGGCTCGGTTTGCCATTGCCGCTTTACAGTCAGAAAGTGGCGGCTGACCTTAGGGTTAATTATCCAAGTGTGGCTTTTGTCGCACCGCTGTTTGATTTTTTTGGCCGTTTTGAGCAGAAAAACTATCTTTTCCGTGAGCTTGACCCGACGCAGTGGCATGGTGCCGGTGCGCATCCGGATTTCACGCCCGCGCAGCATGGCGGGCAGATTGTCGTCACTGATGTTGCCAGTCTGAAAAAAGCGCTGAGCAGCGCCAAACCTGGCCAGCAGATTATGCTTGAGCCTGGTGTCTAT
>CAMLNG010000060.1 GCA_946481195.1 uncultured Chromatiaceae bacterium | reverse complement strand
CGGATGCAACAGCGTTTTGGCAACAGATGTTTCGCTTGCCACAGTTTCAGGTGATCGAGACTTTGCCGGACCCGGATGGTCGTGATGCGACCGTGCATTTGCTGGCGGCCAATGTAAGGCATGCATACTGAAATTCGCCTGGTGTGAATGCGCCATTCGCAGTCGTCGGGTGACCAACAGCCCAGAAGTCAGCCCGGAGACAAACGCAGCGTCACCCGCATCAGGTCATCCTGCTGGTTAATTTCGAGATTGCCCTGATGCAGGCTGACGATTTGTTTAACAATTGACAGGCCAAGGCCGGCCCCATCGATTTGCTGGTGGCCGGGGCTGCGGTAGAAGCGGTCCGTCAGGCGGTTGTTGTCTGCGGCTGGCAGCCTGATGTCGCTGTGATTCTCAAATACGCATTCAATCTGATCCAACACCAGTGCAGCGCGGACCCTCACACAGGAATCCGCAGGCGCATATTTGCTGGCATTGTCGAGCAGGTTGCGCCATACCACCCGCAACAGGCTCTGATCGCCCCGAATAGCGAGCCTGTCAGCTATATCCAGCTGCCAGTCCACCTTATCGAGCTGTGCCGCTGGCAGCTGCGCCAACGTGTCCTCGGTCAGCTGAAGGACATCTATGATGCTGACATGATGCAAATGCTGGCGGTCGACTCTGGCCAGTGCCATCAGCTGGTTAACCAGATGACTCATCCGCATCGAGCTGCTGATGATGGCATCCACTGCTTTTTGCCGCTCTGCATCGGTGCCGGCCAGACTGATATTTTGGGCATGCAGACGCAGGATGGCCAGTGGCGTGCGCAGTTCGTGCGAGGCGTCGGCGATAAAGCGTTTTTCCTGGGCCAGATGCTGATGGATATTGTCGAGCAAGGTATTAATGGCGGTTTGTACCGGTGCGATTTCGTTGGGTAAGGTGATATCCAGTGGCTGCAGCGCAGTTGCGCTGCTTTGTTGTAAGCGCCGGCGCAGCAGGTCAACCGGCCTGAACATATGTTGCACCAATAGATAAATCAGCACGGATAGCAGCAACATGGTCACCAGCACCTGACCTATCTGGCCGCTGACCAGATACCAGCTCAGTTCATCCCGCACCGCAATGTGCTGGCCGGCTTGCAGCCAGAGCTGGCTGCCCGGGTCAAACAAACTAAAACTAATCCACTGCTGAGCCGGATCTGAACGCTCAAAATAGCCACTTTGTAACGGCGCCAACGTGGTGTCCTTGGCGTTGGCGGAGCTTAACAGCAGGCGGCCATCGCGCCCCCGCACCTGAAAGCCAATCTGGCTTTCATATTTATGACCTTCGCGCAGTCGTTCCAGCGCTGACGGCACTTCCATCAGCTGCTGTTCGAACTGGGGCACCGGTACCAGCAAAGTGCTGCTGCGGTCGCGCAGGCTTGGGTCCTGTTCAACCAGCCGCGCCAGGAGTCGGGTAGTTTGCGCCAGCTGGGCATCAAACACTTCGTCAATTTCGTGCAATGACCGGTAATAATCCACGACCGAAGCGATGATAAGTACCAGCAGGATCACCAGATTAACCCCCAGCACAATGCGGGTTTTGATCGAATTAATCATGCCGGCTTACCAGCATATATCCCACGCCGCGCACGGTCTTGACAAAGCTGCTGCCAAACTTCTTGCGTAGGTTATGGATATGCACTTCGGTGGCGTTGCTGTCGATATCGCCGTCCCAGCCGTAACACAATTCTTCCAGCAGCTGGCGGGAGCGGATTTTATCCGGGTGCTGCATAAATTCCTTCAGCAACACATATTCGCGGTTGGTCAATGCCACGTCGCGTCCGGCAAACTGGCAGCGTTGATTCACCAGATTCAGCCGGATCCCGGCGACGGCCAGTTCGTCGTCTGCGCGGTCCTGATGGCGCCGGGCCAACACCCGCAACCGGACTTCAAGTTCGCGCAGGTCAAAAGGTTTACACAGGTAATCATCAGCGCCGGCGTTGAGTGCCTGCAATTTGATATCGATATCATCGAGCGCGGTCAGTACCAGAATGGGCACTGTCTGGCCGGCGCGGCGCAGCTGTTCTATCAATGGCAGCGACGAGCCATCCGCCAGGCCAAGATCCAGCACCACAGCACCAAACTCACTGGCTTTGAGCGCCGCAATGAGTTCAGCGCCCCGGGTACAATGCTCGGTCTGATAATGCAGGCGCTGCAAACCGGTGCAGATCCCATCAGCCAGTAACAGATCATCTTCCACCAGCAAAATCCGCATGCCGCGCTCCTGTGTTGCAGTGATGGACACACAGTAACCGCCCAGCCTTAAGCAAAACTTAAGCAGCGGCGCTGGCAGCAGCGCCGAACTTAAGAATTGTTTAAGCCAGAACTTGTAGTTTGCCGCTCATCTGATGGAGGTGATATGCAAACTCGGTTGTTCATTTTTTCTTTGTTTTGTTGCCAGGCTGTGCTGGCTGAACCAGTGCAAACACCCGGCCAACTGATTGACCGCTTACTGCCGGTGCAGGCAGCACCTGCTGAACTGGCGCTATGGCAACAGGGACCGACCCAGCTTGGGATCTCGCATTTGTCGAACCGGGCCGGGTTGAATAACGGCGGTGATGAGACTGAATTAAGTGTGGATCTTGCGCTGCATAGTCCGGCAAACCGGCAATACCTGCAGCAATTGCAGCAGGATTTGCAGTTGCGTCAACAGCAAAACCGGCAGTTGTTACGCTGGCAATTAAGCGCTGAATTGGTGCGTCAGCTGGCAACATATTCCGAATATGCTGCAGTACAACAGATTGACCGCGAGCAAATGCGGCAACTGCAGCAAATGACTCAACTTGCCGCCAGCGCTTTTGCCAAGGGCGAACTGACGCGCAGTGACAAATTGCAGCTCGACAACGCACTGGTGGCTGCCAATGCGCGCTTAGCAATGACAGAGGTGGAATTGCAACAAGCGCGGCTGGCGTGGCAACAGTTCAGTGGTTTGACAGAACTACCGGACTGGCTGGCGCAATGGTCGCAGCGACACCGCGGTCAGACTGTTGCCAGCGACTGGCAACAACACCCGTTACTGCTGCTGCAGCAAACTGACACTGTTGCCGCCGAACGCACCTTTGTGCGCGACAGCTCCGGCGCCGGCAATCCCTGGCAGGCCGGTCTGGTGCTGCGTCAAACCCGTGGCGGCGCGCAGCTGCCGGACGATACCGCGATTGGGTTCAAAATATCCTTGCCGATAGGACGCAGTGAAGGTTCAGAGCAAAGTGCCGCTGCCCAGACTGCGATGCAAAACCAGCAGCAAAAGCTGGCCGAAACAGTACGTCAGATCCGCCAGCGCTGGTTCGACGCCAAATCGCGTTACCAGGCGGCACTGATACAGCAGCAAGCCAGCGTGCAGCAACAACAATATGGCGAACAAATTCAGCAAGCGGCGGATGCCGCACTCAAAACCGGTGAAATGCGCAACAGTGAATGGCTGCGGCTCTTTCTGCAACACAACGAACTGAAAAAAACGGCAGCTTTAGCGACAGTGCGTTTACAGCTGGCAACCTTTGAATTGGCACAGGCAGGGGGTCTGGCATGGTGAAACGACAATTCCACAGCAAGCAACGCGTATTCACTTTGCTGCTGGTGACAGCGCTGCAATTTTCAGCCTGCGTCAGTGCCGCCGGCTGGAACTTTCAGTGGCAGCAGGCAACAGCTGTCAGCGAAATGCCGCTGTTACCGGTGACGGCCGAGGTGGTGCAAAATGTTCAGGCGACGGCAGCGCTGGTTTTGCCATTTGACGTGCAGGTTCACACTGTTTATGTGCAGTCCGGGCAGCAGGTGAAAAGTGGCGAGCCGTTGCTGAAACTAAGCGGGCCTTTGCTGCTGAACTTCGCTGAGCGGCTTGAGATTGCGCAGCATCATGCCAAAGCGGCGGCGCTTCGTCTGAGAGACAATCAATCCCGTTATGCCGCCGGCGATATCCTGCGGGAAACCTGGCTGGAATGGCAACATCAGGCGCATCAGACTGCGCTCGATTATGCCGCTTTGCAGCAACAACAGCAGCTGTTACAGCAATGGCAGGCCAGAACCAGCCCTGATGGGGTGACGTTGCTGGCCCGCGCTGGTGGCGTTGTTGTAGTACCGGCCGAACTGCAAGCCGGCGCCGCATTCCCAGCTGGCAACGAACTGCTGGCATTACAACAAAACGGTCAGACAGTACTGGAGTTTCGTTTACCGGTTTCGCAACAAGCCGACCTTGTCCGCACGCCGGCCTGTACCTTACAGGTCAACTGGGCTAGTAGTGTCGTGGAACAACAATTCCGGCGTTATCGCAGCAGCGCGGTGCCGTCAGACTGTCAGTTGCTGACAGGGCAGCGTCTCACTGTACAGCCATGGCAGAAGCAGTCGGGTTACAAATTTCCACGCCAGGCCATAGTGCAGCAAGACGCCGGGGATGCAGTGATCACCGGACCGGACAATCCGGCACTGCTGGCAGTCCGGGTTTTGGGCCGCAGTGGCGATTGGGTGTATGTGCAGGGCGATCTGGCCGGTAAACAAGCGGCGACGGCGGATGTAGCAGCGCTCAAAGGCCAGTTGCAGGGCATGGGAGGCGCAGAATGAATGCCTTGTTAACCGGAATGCTGACTGCGGTGCTGACCCAGCGCTGGATGGTTTTGGCGTTTGCTGCGCTATTAGCCATCGCCGGTGGCCGGGCCTGGTTGCAGTTGCCGATTGACGCTTTTCCGGATATCTCACCAACTCAGGTGAAAATCATCTTAAAAGCACCGGGCATGACGGCGCAGGAAGTCGAGCGTTTAGTCACGCGGCCATTAGAGCTGGCGCTGCAGGGCATTCCGCAGCAGCGGCTGCTGCGTTCCACCAGCAAATATGCCATCGCAGATTTAACCGTCGATTTTGTCGAAGGCACCCAAATTGACTGGGCGCGCCAGCAAGTGATTAACCGGCTCAATGAAACCCGCGCTGAATTACCGGCCGGTCTTGAAGGCGGGGTGGCGCCGATGAGTACGCCGTTATCTGATGTGCTGATGTTTACGGTGGAAAGTCCGACGCTGGATTTACGGGCGCGCCGGCAGATTTTACAGCGCCAAATCCGGCCCGCACTGCGCAGTGTACCCGGCGTGGCAGACGTCAACCTGCTAGGTGGTGATGCGCTGGTGCTGAATATAGCGCCGGACCTGCTGGCCTTGCAAAGTGCCGGCCTGACACTTGACGAGCTGGCGCGGCAAATTCAGCAGCAAAATCAGAATCAGGGTGCTGGCCGGCTCGATTTAGGCACCGAAGCTATCACGGTGCGGATTGAAGGGCAGCGGCAGCAAATCGAAGGCGTCCAGGCACTGTCGGTGCGTGGGAGTCATGACCGGCGTTACCGGTTAAGTGAGCTGGCCACTGTCAGCATTGACCGGCAGGAGCGGTATGGTGCCGTGACTCATAATGGCCAGACCGAAGCCGTACAGGGGCTGGTGATCGCTCTGCGCGGCACGAATACCGGAGAGCTGATCCGGGCGGTGCAACAGCAGCTGCAAAACCTGCAGCCGATGTTGCCGGCCGATGTGCGGATCAATGTGTTTTATAACCGTCAGCAGCTGATTGATACCGCAGTTGGTACCGTCGAAGAGGCGTTGGGCCTGGCGGTTCTGTTTGTGGTGTTGGTACTGGTGGTGTTTTTGGGCAATGTCCGCGCCGCGCTGCTGGTCGCGGTTAATCTGCCGCTGGCGGCGCTCGCCACCTTTTTGCTGATGCGGTATGCCGGTATGAGCGCAAACCTGATGAGCCTGGGTGGTTTGGTAATTGCCATCGGCATGTTAGTGGATTCGTCGGTGGTGGTGGTGGAAAACACGCTGGAGCGGCTGGCGACACCAAGGCCGTTGCCCAAACTGCATATTGTTCTACAGGCGGTGAAAGAAGTGTCGCTGCCGGTCATCTCGGGCACTTTGATTGTGGTCATTGTCTTTTTGCCTTTGCTGACGTTGGATGGGCTGGAAGGCAAATTGTTTATTCCGGTGGCACTGACCATCGTCTTTGCCTTGATGTCATCACTGCTATTGTCTCTAACCTTGCTGCCGGCTTTGTGTGGCTGGCTGTTGCATCCGGCGGCCGGACAACACCCGCATTGGTTTAGTCTGTTGCAGCGTGGTTATGCCGCCATGCTAGAGCGGGTGCTGGCGCACTGGCGCTGGTTTATTTGCGCCATTGCGCTGTTGTTTGTGCTGTCGTTGCTGGCGTTTACCCAGTTGGGGCGTACTTTTATGCCGACGCTGGATGAAGGCGACATCATGCTGCAAGTGGAAAAAATTCCGACTATCAGCCTTGAGGCCAGTATTGCGCTGGATAAACGTATTGAAGCTGAACTGTTGGCCAAAGTGCCGGAGATCCGGCAAATCGTCGCCCGCACCGGCTCGGATGAAATTGGTATGGACCCGATGGGGCTCAATGAAACCGATTTATTTATGCAGTTAAAGCCTGTCAACGAGTGGCGCCAGCCGGATAAGGCGGTTTTAGAAGCAGAGATCCGCTAGGTGCTGCGCCAATTTCCCGGCGTGAACTTTGGTTTCACTCAGCCTATTGATATGCGGGTGTCCGAGATGCTGACCGGCGCCCGGGGCGATGTGGCGATCAAAATCTTTGGGCCGGATCTGGTGGTTTTGGCAGATCTGGCGGCCAAAACTGCGGCCATTGTCAGTCAGGAAACCGGGGCAGTCGACACCCAGACGGCGGTGACAGCCGGCAGTAAGTTATTAAATATCCGCCTCAATGATGCCGCCGTTGATTTGTACGCTATCGACAGCGCCATGCTGGCACAGCAGGTGCGCAGCAGTCTGGCCGGTATTGCGGTTGGCCAGATGATGGAGGGTGAATGGCCTCTACCTTTGTTGTTGCGTCAGCGCCATGACGTCAGTACTGAAACCCTGGCTCAGCTGCCATTGCTGCTGGAAGGGGGCGTGCAGACCACACTCGGCACTGTCGCTGAGATCAGCCGGATTGACGGTCCGGTCGCCATTTCACGTGAAAACGGCAGTCGCTTTGCGTTGGTGCGCACCAATGTGGCCGGCCGGGACTTGGTTGGTTTTGTCAGTGCCATACAACAGCAATTGGCGGCAAAGCTGACACTGCCATCAGGCTACCGGCTGGTTTATGGCGGTCAGTTTGAAAACCAGCAACGTGCCGCCGGCCGTTTGTTGTTGGTGGTCCCGTTGTCGCTGGGATTAATTTTTCTGCTGCTGTTAGCAACCTTTCGCGACAGCAAAAAAGCGTTGCTGGTGCTTTCCAACATACCTTTTGCGCTGACTGGCGGCATCTTCGGTTTATTACTCAGTGGTGAATATCTGTCGGTGCCGGCTTCAGTAGGTTTTATCGCGCTGATGGGGGTGGCGGTACTGAACGGCGTGGTGATGGTCAGCCATTTTGAAGATCTGCTGCACGCCGGCGTGCCGCTTGCTCAGCTGGTACGCGCCGGCGCGATGCGTCGCCTCAGACCTATTCTGATGACTGCCGCGACGGCGTTACTTGGCCTGTTACCGTTGTTATTTGTCAGCGGGCCCGGCTCTGAACTGCAGCGTCCGCTGGCGGTGGTGGTGATCAGCGGTTTATTCAGCGCAACGATCGTCACGTTATTTTTAATGCCAGGAGCTTATCAATGGTTAATGCAGAACAACAAACGCAGCAACTGATGCTGACGCTGATAGTGCCGCAAAGTCTGGCGGATACCTGTGCCGACTTACTGATGCAAATCCCGGTGGTGCAGGGGTTTACCCAGGATGCAGTGCTGGGATTCAGCCGCAGACCCAGTGCTATGTCGACGGCCGAGCAAGTCGCCGGCCGGCAGGCAAACAGCAGGTTTCAGCTGCTGCTCAGCGAGCATGAAGCGCAGATGGTTTTGGCAAACTTAGCGCAGCAGCCATTATCAGGGCGGCTGCATTATGTGTTGTCAGCCGTGCTGGCGCACGGACATTGTTTGCCACTGGAGGTACTCTGATGCGTCAGCTGCGTTTTTGGCAGTTTTTACTGTTGTGTTTGCTGTGCTGTTGGGGACGGCCTGCGGTCGCGAAAAACCGTTTACTGAGCAGTGATCCAGCCGATGGCGCCCAGTTACAGCAGGCTCCGTCGCAGATGGTGTTGCAGTTTGATCGCAAAACCAGGTTGACGGCGCTTTTCCTGCAAGGGCCGGACGGCCGGGTCACGGCGTTGGCATTGCCGTCCACCCAGCTGTTTAAAACCCGCCTGGCGATCGCTTTGCCAGAACTGCAGAAGGGCCGGTATACAGTGCGCTGGACCGGTCGGGGCACTGATCACTGGTATTTTTCCGGCACCCGGCAATTTACGCTGCAACAGCCTGCACCTTAAACAGCATCAGTTCGCCTGGACCAGGCGGTTGCGGCCGGCTTTTTTGCCTTCGTATAACAAGGCGTCGGCTTGTTGCAGTGTTGGGTCTAAGGCTTCTCCACGCAGCCAGACCGCACCAGCGGTTAAAGTGACGGGAGTGGGGCCAATTGACAGCGGCATCGGCTGCGCCGCAACGGCTTTAATCAGGGCGCCTGCGCGTTGCATCGCGTCGGCGCCTTGCAGCAACATTAAGAATTCCTCGCCGCCCCAGCGGGCAATCAGGTCATCCGGCTGACAAAGTGACTGCAAACGCTCGCTGAGCGCGGTAAGAACCTCGTCGCCGACCTGATGACCGTGCACATCGTTAAACTGTTTAAAGTGGTCAATGTCAGCAATGACCAACACCCGCTGATCCTGCCAGCCAGACCAATGCGGTTCGGTCTGGGCGCGCAGACCCCGGCGGTTCAGTAAGCCGGTCAGCGCATCGCGATAAGCTGCTTGCTGTAAACGTTGATTCGCCTGCTGCAACTCCTCAGTGCGTTCCAGCACCTGTTGTGCCAGCCACTGGTTGCGGATTTTCAGCGCACGGGTGCGCAATAAGATGATGCCTGCAACAAGCACCAACAGCAGGCCAACCAGTGCTGTTTTTGCCCACCAGGTCAGCCACCAGGGCGGTAGCACCGTCAGCTGAAATGGCGCGGCTGAAGTAATTTTGCCATCCGGCCACTGAGTTTCCAGTTCAAGCCGGTACTGGCCGGGCGGCAGTCTGGTGTAAGTCGCGCGCGGCTCATCGGCCGCTGCAACCAGCCAGTTGCGGTCAAACGGCAGCAGCCGATAGCGAAACAGCGGGGTTGCATCTTTTGCCGGCTGGGTGGCCAACGCAGGCAGCACAATACCGGGCAGGCCAAATTCAAAGGTGACTAAATCCTGTTGATATTGCAAAGACAGCGCGCCGCCAAACAGCTGCGAGGTATCCGGGTTTAACGTTTCTGGCTGATTGAGCCGCAGTGGCCGATTAAACAGCCGCATGCCGGTCAGTTGCGGTTGCGGCAAGCGGAACACTTCGGCCTGCGCCAGCGGCGCGAGATAAAGCCCGTCGTCAGCGCCAAGAAGGATTTGCCCGTCGTCGATCCTGGCGGTATTGAGTCGCGTATTTGCCATCAGGCCGTTCAGCGAGATTTGCTCTACCAGCTGACCATCGGCGGTTAAACCGTTCAGCTGTTGCTTGGCCAGCAGCCAGAGATTGACTGCGCCGGCTGTATTGGCGGCAAAGAGTTCAGTTGCATCGGCCAAATCTGCGCGCTTCAGCAGTTGTTGAAACTGACCGGTGTTATCATCCCAACGCAGTAAAACGCCGCTATCAGTGAATAACCACAACAAGCCCTGCCGGTCTTTAGATAGGCGCCGGGCTTTACCATAGCCACTGAGCTCTACGGCGCTGAAATGTTTGCCATCGAGTTTAAACAATCCGGCATCATTTAAAGCGAACACCTGCCCGGTCTGGCTGATTTCAATTGCCAGATTGGTGTCCAGCTGCAAGCCGTCGCTACTGCGCCACAGGGCTTCAACTTTGCCCTGTGGATTTAACTTTGCAATACCACCGGACCACATGCTGATCCAGATACTGCGATCTGGCGCCACACTGAGGCGGAACACATCCTGACTTGGCAATTCTGCGGTCAGCAATTGCCATTGCCGGGTGGCAGGTTGCATTCTGATGACGCCAGATGATGTCGCAAGCAGCAGGCTGCCATCCAGATCCGGGCTGATAGCCCAAACAGCCTGGCTCGGAAAATACCGGGCGCCGTTTTCATCTGGCGCAAAACGCTGCAACGTTTTAGCAGTGCCGTCAAAACGATAGAGACCGCCGCCGCTGGTACCCAGCCAGATATCGCCTTGTTCAGTCGCATGCACCGCCTGCACGTTACTCAGGCTGAAGCCAGGCTGGTCGGCCTGCGCTTGCCCCAGCCATTGATACTGACTAAGTGCGGGTAAAAGGACGCTGACACCATATTCGTGGCCTGCATAGACAGTACCGTCGCTGGTGGTCAATAAAGTTTTGATATTATTGCCACCAATAGCGGTGCGATCTGAGGGCCTAAAACTGCTATGACTGCGCCGCTGGCCTTGGCTGTCAAATTCAACCAAACCGCCGGCCCAGAGCCCAACCCAAAGCCCGGCACCCGATTGATTGTCGTCCGGCTGGATAGACATCACACCATTGACCGGCAATGTATCTGGCTGGCCTTTGTGCCAATGTCTGACGATGTTGCCGGCGCTGTCCAGCTGATAAAAACCATGTTTATGGCTGCCGGCATAGAGGCTGTCCTGATATACCTGCAACTGACGAAATCGTACATCTTTCAGCTGCGCGGCAAATCTGTCTGCCTGTTGACAAGGCAGCTGACAGCGGAATAAACCTTGTTCACGCACGGCAATCATCAGCTGGTTGTTGAACAAACCCAACCGTTCGATCCGGCTGTTGTCTGGCAAGCCACTGACTTGCAGGCGGTCGCAACTGCCGTTGGTGGTATCAATTTGCCAAATGCCGTTGGGGCCAAGTGCCAGTAAGTCGTCAGTGTTATTCTGTAGTTGGACTAACTGCCATAACCCGCCTTGCGGCTGGCAGGCCTGTTGGCTGAAATTGTCGGTCTGACGGTCCCAGCGCCACAAACCAAGACTGCCGGCGAGCCAGGCACCCCGACCCGGGATCTGCAGCAGCTGATTAACGGAATGTGTGCCAAAGTCGCGAATTTTCACTAATTGGTTGTGCTCGACCCGATAAAGCCCGCTATTCCCGCCGGCCCAAATCATGCCGTTGTCATCTTGCATCAGGCTGTTGATACCGGATTTATCCGTGGTATGCAGATTGATAAAACGGTAACGGGGCAATAGCTCAGCGGCTTCAGTCGCCTGCGGATAAAAAGCTGACAACACAACCATGAACCAATAACTGCCAAAGACTAAAAATAGTGGTAACAATCGCAAATTCATTACTCCGAACATGCCGATAACTGGCGCATCGTTCACCTTTAACTGTGCCGCTCCAGCAACAGCGCAATCCCCTGACCGCCACCGATACATAAAGTGACGAGCGCAAACTGGCCATCGATACGTTCCAGTTCATACAGCGCTTTTACGACTAAAATGGCACCGGTCGCACCCACAGGATGGCCCAGTGCAATAGCGCCGCCATTGGGATTGACGCGCTTGGGGTCAAAACCCAGCGTCTGGCTGACAGCGAGCGCCTGAGCGGCAAAAGCTTCGTTGGATTCAATCACACTAATGTCTGATAACGCGATGCCGCTTTGCGCCAGTAATTTGCGTACCGCCGGAATAGGGCCCAGTCCCATCATCGCCGGGTCCACCCCGGCAAAGGCACAGCTGTGCAAGCGTGCTTTGGCATGAAGGCCATGCGCGCGGGCGTAATCTGTGGTGGCAAGCACCAGTGCAGCGGCACCGTCGTTAAGGCCAGAGGCATTGCCGGCGGTAACCAGCCCGCCTTTTTGAAAAGCCGGTTTCAATTGTGCCAGGCTTTCCAGTGAAGTGTCTGGCCGCGGATGTTCATCGGATATAAACAGAGTTTCCCCGTGGCGGCCACTCAGATGTACCGGCGCTATCTGGCTGGCAAAAAAACCGGCTTGTTGCGCCTGCGTAGCGCGCTGTTGGCTTTGCAGCGCAAACTGGTCCAATTCAGCGCGGCTGAACTGATACTGCCTGGCGATGTTTTCTGCTGTCAC
>CAMLNG010000059.1 GCA_946481195.1 uncultured Chromatiaceae bacterium | reverse complement strand
GCACCTAAGCACTCCTACTGAAGAAATTGTCAAAAATTGGGTTACAGCTGCGCTGCATGCAGCGCTTGTTCGATTACGCTCTGGTGAATTGGTTCCAATTGCGTCAAAGGTAAACGGGCAAAATCCGTCGAAATCAGCCGCAGGTGCTGAAGTGCCCATTTAGCCGGGATTGGATTGCTTTCAATAAAGAGGTCACGGTGCAGCGGTTGTAAAGTGCTGTCAACGCTTTTCGCCTTGGCACTATCACCACTGCGGGCGGCACGTATCATCGCCGACATGGCTTTGGGTGCCACGTTGGTGGTCACTGAAATCACCCCATGCCCTCCTTGCAACAGGAAATCACAGGCACTGGCATCATCGCCGCTGAGTAACGCAAAATCCGTCCCGACCAGCGCCTGAATGTCGTGCAGACGCTGCAAACTGCCGGTCGCTTCTTTGATGCCGGTGATGTTGGCTATTTTTGCCAGTTCCGCCACTGTTGCCGGCAATAAATCAACACCGGTGCGACCCGGTACGTTGTAGAGCAACACTGGTTTGTCAGTGGCTGCGGCTACTGCAGTGAAATGGGCCAACATGCCTTTTTGTGTCGGTTTGTTGTAATAAGGCGTGACGGTCAGGAAACCATCGATCGCCAGCGCATCAAGCGCTTTGGTTTTCTCTACGGCTTCAGCTGTGCAGTTGGACCCGTTACCGGCGATGATTTGGCAACGGCCAGCCACATGGTCAATGACAAACTGCAGGATGCTCAGCTGTTCAGCGAAGCTGATAGTGGCAGCCTCCCCTGTGGTGCCCATGATGATCAGGCCATCAGTGCCGTTATCCAGCTGATAATCCAGCAAACGTTTGAGGCTTGGGTAATCCACTTGTCCATCTTCAAACATCGGGGTAATAAGGGCGACGTGACTACCACTGAACATTTTAACTGCAGCTCCATAAAAATCAGGCTGCTCATATTAATGACGGCAGGGTCTGAACACAAGCGCACGTTCCGTTCCTGATGAAATTTCAAAGGATTATGTTACACTCCGGGCCTTCTTGATTTCGGATTTATGCACGCCCATGCCGCAACAACTGGTCGTTACAGCCATAGGTACAGACCGTACAGGGATCGTCAGTCAGCTGGCCCGGCTGGTCACCGACTGCAACTGCAACATCGTCGACAGCCGGATGGCAATTTTTGGCAACGAATTTACTTTTATTATGCTGCTGTCAGGTGACGCTGCGGCAATCAGTAAAATCGAGTATCTGCTGCCAAGTTCAGCCTTTGAACTTGATCTGCTGACCATGTCTAAACGTACCAGCGCCTGCACATTGCCGACTCTGTCGGCACCTTATATTGTCGAATACACAGGGGTTGATCGCGTCGGCACTTTGGGCGCTATCTCCAGTTTGCTGGCAGAACATCAGGTCTATATCGGCGCTTTGAAATCTGAGACGCTGCAACCGGACCCGGCTCAGCCGCCACAAACCCACACCGTGATGACAGTGCAGTTACCGCAAGGCCTCGACAGCGACAAAATCAAACGGCTGTTACAGGCTAAATTTAACCAGATGCAACTGCAGGGACGCTTTGAGCTGCAAAGCTGAGCCCGGCATTGCCAACGGAGAATGTCTATGCAAACTTTAACGGCCGGCCAAAGCGCGCCTGATTTCACATTACTGAACCAAGCTGGTGAGCACATCAGCCTGCAAAGCCTGCTGGCCAATCACCGGGTGCTGTTATATTTCTATCCAAAGGCGATGACGCCAGGCTGCACCGTGCAGGCTTGCGGTCTGCGGGATATCAAAGCCGAACTGGCAGCTAAAAACGTCGTGGCGGTCGGTGTCAGTACTGATCCGGTGAAAAGCCTGGCGAAGTTCGCCGAGCGCGACCAGCTGAATTTTATGCTGTTGTCCGACCCGGAGCACCAACTAGCCGAGGCTTTTGGCGTCTGGGGCGAGAAGAAGTTTATGGGCAAAGTTTATGATGGCATTCACCGCATCAGTTTTCTGATTGAACAAAATGGTGTGGTCAGCCAGGTATTTGATACTTTTAAAACCAGCAATCATCATGAGGTGGTGCTGAACGCCTTGTCAGCGTGAATTAAACACAATATCCCGGTGGCTCGCCACCGGCTCAGGAGCCATGTTATGAAGTTATATTTTGCCCCTGCCGCCTGTTCGCTGGCTTCCCACATCGCACTGGAAGAAGCCGGCCTGAAACACGAAATCATCCGGGTCGATCTGCGGAGCAAAACGCTGCCTGACGGCAGTGATTACCGCCAGATTTGTTCACAAGGTTATGTACCGGCGTTGCAGGTAAAAAATGGCGAACTGCTGACCGAAGGTCCGGCGCTGCTGCAATATATCGCTGACCAGGCCCCCGCCGCCAATCTGGCGCCGGCCAACGGCAGCTTTGGCCGCTACCGTCTGCAGTCTTTACTGAATTTCATCGCGACCGAACTGCACAAAAATTTCTCACCGTTATTTGACCCGACAGCTGCAGATGCGACTAAAGATTCAGCGCGTCAGCGCTTGTCTTTACGGCTTAGTCAGGCGGAAACGCTGCTGGGCGCACAAAACTTTCTGCTCGGCGATTATTTCACCGTCGCAGATGCCTATTTGTTTACGGTATTGGGCTGGGCGCGGATGGTGCAGGTTGATTTGACCCCTTACCCGCAGTTACAACGGTTTCAGCAACGGGTGCAGGCCCGCCCTGCAGTGCAACGGGCGATGCAGGCTGAAGGCCTGAAAGTTTAAGGAGATCTTGATGCGTATTTCTATGCTGGCGCTTGCCATTCTGAGTAGTGTTGTTGCCGCCGACCCGGCTTTTGTTGCAAGTCAGCAGGGCAATCTGCGGATTGACACTGTCGCCACAGATCTGGCGCATCCCTGGGGCATCAGTGTGCTGCCGGATGGCCGTTTACTGGTGACAGAACGCGACGGCAGGCTGCGTTACATAGATAAAAATGGCCAGGTTAGTGCTGCTGTGACCGGATTACCCGCGCTTGCCGTCGGTGGTCAGGGCGGCTTGCTGGATGTACTCATCGACAAAGATTTCGCCAGCAATCAGACCATCTACCTGAGCTATGCCGAACCTGGTGCTAATAATACCAACAGCACCGCAGTGGCGCGCGCCAGGCTGGATGGTCAGGCATTAAAAGACTTCAAAGTTATTTTCAGTCAGACACCCAAAGTGGACAGCAAATACCACTTTGGCGGCCGGCTGGTCCAGCAGGCTGATGGCAGCCTGTTTATCACGATGGGCGATCGCGGCAATCAACGTGAGTTGGTGCAGGATTTGTCAACTTTAGTCGGCAAAGTCGCCCACATCACACCGGATGGTGCTGCGGCACCAGGCAACGTGCTGGCTACGCAGAATAAAGCCCAACCGCTGATTTGGTCATACGGCCACCGTAATATTCAGGGCGCAACCCTGGATGATAAAGGCCGGCTCTGGACCCACGAACACGGCCCGCAAGGCGGCGACGAAATCAATATCACTGTGGCCGGTAAAAACTACGGCTGGCCGCTTATTACCTACGGCGAAGAGTACGGTGGTGGTGTCATTGGCACTACCAGTAAAGCCGGCCTCGAACAACCGCTGCATTATTGGGTACCGTCCATAGCACCGAGTGGCATGTTGTTTTACCGCGGCGCCATGTTCAGCAAATGGCAGAACAACCTGTTGGTTGGCTCGCTGAAATTCGGCCAGCTGGTTCGTCTTGAGATTAAAGACGATAAAGTGACGCATGAGGAACGCATCCGGATTGGTGCCCGGGTGCGTGACGTCGAAGTCGCAGCGGATGGTGCAATTTATTTACTGACAGACGAGGACAAAGGCGCGGTGTTACGACTGACCCCGGCCGGCTGATAACATGCTGTTGTGGGTACCCTTTAGCAGCCTGACCTTGCTTGGCGGTGCGACCTTGCCTGACGGTACGGATGTAGCCGAAATGATGGTCGCTGTACCGGGCCCGGTTGAGCGCATCGCAGTGCGCACCGGCCCCCTGCCCGTCAGCTGGCTGCAAAGCCCGGCAGCTCTGACGGTGCGGACAGTCACTCCGACACTGCAAACCGACGCGCTGGCGCTGTTACAAGGCATCGCCGGCCTGCAGGTGGATGTACGTTCCAATCTTGCTCAGGACAGCCGCTTGAGTCTGCGTGGTTTTGGTAGTCGTAGCAGTTTTGGCGTCAGAGGCCTGCGGATGACGCTGGACGGTATTCCGCTGACGACACCGGATGGTCAGACCCAGCCCAGCGCTTTATTCACCGCCGATCTTGCTGCAGTTTCTGTGCTCAAAGGTCCGTTTGCCGCTTTATATGGCAACGCAGCCGGCGGCGTGGTGGCTTTTGACAGCATACCAACCGAACCTGGTCTGCTGCAGCTCAGTCAACAACACAGCAGCACCATGCGTCAGCAACTGCTGCGTGCTGACAGTGATTTCGGCACTTTGATGCTGCAACAGGCTGACTTTCAGGGTTTTCGCCCACACAATCGCGCTGAACGTCAGGCGGCACTCTGGAAACAGCAGTGGCAGCTTGGCGAGGATATCCGGCTCAATGCCCGTATCGACTGGAGCCGCGACCCCAGGCTGGATGACCCCGGCGCTTTAACGCTGACCGAATGGCAAACGAACCCTGTGCAAACTTCAGCGCTAGCCACCCGGTTTGACAGTCACAAAAGCACCCGTCAGCAACAGGCTGGCATCAGCTTGCAAAGTACAGACTGGCAATTCAGTAGTTACCTGACTTCGCGGCAAATCAACCAGTTTTTAACCCAAAGCGGTGAAGCGATCAGTAGCAGCGGCGGTATTGTACAGCTATCCCGGCAGATGGCCGGCATGCAATGGCAACAGCAGCAACAATGGCAGCAATTGGCCTGGCAATGGTCGCTCAGTCATGAGCAAAGCCGCGACGATCGACTTGGGTATGTCAATCAACTGGGTCAAACAGGTGCGTTGCGCCGGGACGATCGCAGTGAAAGCCAAAGCCAGGACGCCACGCTGCGCCTGAGTTATGCCCTGACGCCCGCATTATCGCTGTTTGCCGGTGGCCGGCTGGCTTATCTAGAGTTTTCCAGCGAAGACTATTTTATTGTGCCGGGCAATCCGGATGACAGCGGCGAAAAAAACCAGCAAGGCCACGCACATGCGCTTGGTTTTTCCTACGAGCTGACTGAGGAATTATCCTGGCACGCCAGTACAGGCCGGGGGTTTGAAAGTCCGACACTGACTGAAATGGCTTATCAGCGCAATGGCAGTGGCCTCAACCTGCAGTTAGAAGCAGCCCAAAACCGGCAATGGGACAGCGGGCTCAAATGGCTGCGTCAGGACAACAACGGTCAGCGTAGCCAGGTCCAGCTTGATGTTTTCAGGCTTACCAGCAGGAATGAACTGGTGGTCGACATCAGCAGCGGTGGCCGTACTGTGTTTAAGAATGCCGCCGGCACACGTCGCCATGGCACAGAATTGAGCATGATGCGGCGCTGGGCTTCAGGCTGGCAAGCCGAATACAGCTATAGCTGGCTGGATGCGGTATACCACAATCCCGCAGACCCCAGCCATGGCCTGCAATTGCCCGGTGTTGCCAGCCATCAACATGCGCTGCGGCTGAGTTTTGCCCCAGGTGAGCATTGGTTTGCTGCGGCAGGTTATCGCCGACTCAGCCGTGTCGCTGTCGACGATCGCCATACTCAGTTTGCCCCTGGTTATGGTTTGTTTGATTTGCAGACCGGATGGTCAGGCCAGGCAGGTACCATGCAATGGCGCTTTGAGGTGTCAGCCCAGAATCTGACTGACCAGCAGTATGTTGGTGCTGTAGTGGTGAACCAGAGTTCAGGCCGGTCTTCCGAACCTGGTATGCCGCGACAACTGAGTGCTGGAATCCAGTTCAGTTTTCAGGTACCCTAAACGCCTTTCTACAGGACAGTTTTCCGCAAGGATCAAGACAAAGTCAGCGGCCACTCAGAAGTCAGGTGCGTATGCTCACTGTGTTTAAACAAATTTCGTTGGTCCTGCTGCTCTCTGTACTGCCATCAGTATTAACACCGCTTTTTGCTGCACCGCCACTGCGGGCAGATCTGCCGGTGCTTAAACTCGCCATGTACCACAGCCCACCCTATTATTTCACCGAAGATGTTGTTGAACCTCATGGTTTATCGCTGGATTTACTAAAACCGGCAGCACGTCAGCTTGGGCTTCGGATTGAAGTGGTGACCTGCCCTTTTCCTCGTTGTCTGAAGCTGGCTGAACAGGGCGAAGTTGATATCGTTGCAGGCCTGATTAAAACGGATGAGCGCGAAAGCTACCTGCATTTTATCCAGCCAGCGATGATGAATTTTGTCTCTTCTTTTGTTTTTTACAGCCGGCACGATCAGGACCATGACGTTCATTCCGTTGCCGACTTAAGCGGCCACAGCGTGACGGTCATGCGCGACGCGGCTTATTTTCCTGTGTTTGACCAGGCTAGCGGTTTTGAAAGAATTCAGGTCAATTCTGAAGCCAAAGCGCTGGAGCTGGTGCATAAAGGCCGTGCCGATTATGCCATTACCATAGAGCAGACAGCCGAAGGGTCTTTTGCTCAGGCCGGCTTACAAGTCGCTGATTTAAAACGCCAGCCTTATCATGTGGATCAGAATATCCGCGGATATATGGCTTTCTCGCGCCAATCACCGAACTTTCAACTGGCGGCTAAACTGGAACAGATGCTGGAACAACAATATCGCGCCGGCATGTTCCATTTACTGTGGCAAAAATACCATCTGCCGGCAATCAAGAATCAGGCGCAAAAGCCTGCAACAGAACCTTTAACAACGCCGCCAGCGGAATAGCCAACACCACGCCCCAAAAGCCAAATAAGCCACCAAACACCAGTACCGCCAGCATGATATAAAATGGGTTAATGTCCACCACCCGACCAAACAGCCAGGGCACCAGGACGTAAGCATCCAGTAACTGCAATAACAAATAACAGAATAAAATCCAGCTACTGGTACTGCTAAGGCACCACTGGCTCATAGTCACTAACACCACGGGGACAGTGACCACCGCAATCCCCAGATACGGAATAAATACCGACAATCCAACCAGCAGCGCCAGCAGCAGCGCATATGGCAGTGCAAACAAGATAAATAGCAGGTAACAACTGAGGGCCAGCAACACCAATTCCAGCAATTTCCCCTGAATGTAACCCAAAAGCTGATGGTCCAGTTGCTGCCAGAGCGGTGTTAAAATTGCACTGCTGGCCGGGAATTGTTGTCTCAGTCCAGCCAATAACGTGGTTTTGTCTTTGAGCAGAAAAAACATCATCATCGGTAACAACACCAGATAGACCAGCAGATAAAACACACCGGCAACTCCGGTCAGTGACGAAGCCAGAACGGTATTGAGAAAATTCAGACTGTGCCCTTCCAGCCGCTGCGCTAACAGTGACAACTGACGTTCGCTGAGCCAGCCCGGTTGTGTCGACCAAAACTGCTCCAGGTACAAGCGACCTGTCGCCACCAGCTCAGGCAAGGCCTGTAAAAAGGCCTGCCCTTGCTGCCACGCTAATGGCAGCAGCGTGGCGAGAAACCACCACAACAATGCAATCACTGCCAGCATGGTCAGTGCCACCGCAACACTGCGGTGCATGGGAACACGCTGCAGCCATGAAACCGGGCGTTCCAGCACATAAGCTCCGGCCAGAGCCAAAAACGCCGGTAACAACGCATCGGCGAATATCGCCGCAACCCCCAGCAATAGCAGAATATGCAGCAGTAACAGAAAAGCCGGCGATTGCGTTGCACTTTGCCACAAGGTTGACCAGATATTACGCATTTAATACTCCTGCCCGCAGGACTGTATTGCTTGTAGCCGCTGTTCCCGCCAGAATGAACGCTGTCCGCGCAGGAAATGCCTCGCCGGCTACCCAACAGCCGCAGAAGTTGTGATACATTTTAACTCTATGACAAAACAGCTGCTTTTGCCGGAATTTGCCGACAACACGGCAGAAGAATCCAGTATCTGGCGCGGCCAGGAGGAATAGTTCATGTCGCAACATGGCAACAAACACAAATTACCGCCAAATCCATCGCTGAAAGACATCAACTGGTATAAAAAACAGATCAACTGGGGTGAATTGCCGCCGTTTTACCATATGGTGTCGCAATCACTGGGTGAATCTGAAGGCATGCTGACGCATGGCTTCGATACCGCGGTAAAAAAAATCATCGATAAGCGTAACTGGAATCTGCAGTTACTCGGCGGCTGTATCGATGACAACAATGAGATCCATTGCGACAACAAACCGCGTATTGCGCTGTATCAGGTTTTTTCTGAACGCGGCTTTGAACTTCATGCTATCCCGTATGCCAAAGACCAGGAGATTGACCAGTATGTCAAAGGCAACCGGTTAATGGAGTTCAATTTGTGGGACCCGATTTCGATGCGGTTATTGTTGCGGGTCAACCAGTTACATAAATTTATCGGATATTATTTTGAACACGGCGACGATGCCGATTTCGCACTGATCCTGCATGCGCATAAAACGGTGCACAAAGTGATTCAGTTTATGCAGCAGCATCTTAATGTGCAGAAAGTCGAAGGCATCACTATCAAGGCGTTTTTTGAAGCCCAGGAAAAACGTCTGGGTCAGGCCGATGCTGACGCCCTGCAGCTGCAAGGTTTAAAATCCGGTATACAAGGTGAGCAGAAGAAGTAGATGACGTATCTCCTGAAAATTGCGTTTTGTTCGATGTTCGTGCTGCCCCTCACGGCGGCAGCAGTAAACCCCACCACTTTACCTGATTTAGGCACTAATGCCTTCTCCAGTTTGTCACCGGAAAAAGAGAAAATTATCGGTGACATGATGCTGAAACAAACCCGCGCGCAGTTGCCGATGGTCAACGATCCGTTACTGGACGAGTACCTGCACACGCTGGGACAGGGCTTGGTGGCAAAAGCAGAAGGCGTACGTTTCCCCTTTTCATTTTCCTGGGTCAACAGTGCAGAAATTAACGCTTTTGCTATGTTGGGCGGCAATATAGTCTCCAATACAGGGACTTTGGCCGCTGCCGACAGCGAAAGTGAATTCGCCTCAGTAATGTCACATGAAATTGTCCACGTCACACAGCGCCATATCGCCCGGGCGGTCGAAGCAAAATCACAAAATGCACCGCTGACGCTGGCATCTTTGCTGGGTTCAATCCTGCTCACCATTGCCAATCCCGAGGCTGGGATGGCGGGTCTGATGGCCACCCAGGGTGTTGCCGCGCAGCAAGCCATCAACTTTACCCGCAGCAATGAGCAGGAAGCAGATCGCATCGGTATTCAGTTACTAGCCAAAGGCGGCTACGACCCTTATGCGATGCCGGAGTTTTTTAACAAACTCAGTGAGAAAACCCGCTTTAGTAATACGCAACTGGCGTTTTTGTATACTCACCCGCTGTCACAGGCCCGGATCAGCGACTCCCGCGTCCGCGCTGAACAGTTTGAACGTCGTTTTGTGCCGGATAGCAGTGATTTTGCGCTGGCGAAGGCACGGGTTTGGGCCCGTTATCAGTTAAAAGGCAAAGATGCACTGGCTTATTTTCAGAAAAAAGTCGCGACACCCGGTGGCAACACTAAAGCCAACCAATATGGGCTGGCTCTGGCCTTATTTGACACAGGCGATGTCAGTGCTGCTGAACAAATTTTGCTGAAACTGCGGGCGCACGACGACAAAAATCTGTTTTACATCGATGCCATCACTGATGTGTACATTCAGTCTGGCCGCACCGAAAAGGCACTACAGCTGCTCGAGCAGGAATATCTGCTGCGGCCGAATAATCAGGTAATCACCCTCAACTACGCCAATGCAGCACTGGCAGCTAAATCAGAACGTCTGGCCCTGCACTTGCTGAAAAACCTGCTCTATTTCAAGCCTGATACCTATCTGGCTTATGAGATGCTGATCGATACCTATAAATCGATGAATGACATGGCCAAATATTTTGAATCCCGCGCAGATCTGTATTATCAGCTGGCGATTTACCCCAAGGCTATTGATGATATTAACGAATCTCTGAACCGGTTAGCCGCCACCGACAAGCTTGAAAGCCGCCGGCTGGAAGCGAAGAAAAAACAATGGCAGGCCGAATTTACCCGCTTAAAACAATTAAACTGAGACCCAGATGCTAAAGATTTACCACAACAACCGCTGTTCAAAAAGCCGGGAGGCTTTGGCGCTGCTGACAGCACGCGGCCTTGAGTTTGAAGTGGTGTATTACCTCGAAACCCCACCGGATCAGGCGACTTTGCAAAGGCTGCTGCAAAAACTCGGTGTTGATGCCCGTCAGATAATTCGCAGTAAAGAAGCCGAATATAGCCAGTTAGGTTTGGATAATCCGGCACTGACTGACGCCGAGCTGATTGCCGCTATGGTCACAACGCCCAAACTGATTGAACGCCCTATTGTAGAATGGCCGGATAAAGCCATAGTGGCACGTCCGCCTGAACTGTTGCTGGAGCACCTTTGATGCCAGCACAGGTATTGATCCTGTATCACTCGCGCCATGGCTCAGTGCAGCGGCTCGCTGAAAAAATCGCCGTGGGTGTACAAAGTGGCGGCGCTGAAGCTTTGCTGCGTTGTGTCGCCCCCTGGTCAGCTGATATGCCGCTGGCACATCCGGTGGTAACAAAAGCAGAACTGGTGCAGGCTGACGCGCTGGCGGTCGGCAGCCCGGTGCGATTTGGCCAGATGAGTTCAGAAATGAAATATTTCTGGGAACAAACCTCAGATCTCTGGCTGCAAGGTGCGCTGATTGATAAGCCGGCTGGTGTTTTTACGTCATCGTCTTCGATGCATGGCGGTCAGGAAGCCAATCTGCTGGGTATGATGCTACCGCTGCTGCATCATGGGATGGTGCTGCTCGGTCAACCTTATGATGCGCCGGCTTTGCATCAAACCCAAAGTGGTGGTACGCCTTATGGCCCAACTCCGGTTACAGGCCACACCGCCTCCGGTGGATTAAGCACGCACGAATTAAACCTTGGCCTCGAATTTGGCAAGCGGCTGGCCCGCTTTGCCGGGAAACTACAATGAAAGTGTTATTTGAACAACAAGCGCCATTGGCATCTTCTACCCGACGTTTACTGCGGATTGGTCAGCTTGGTTATCTGGCGTTGTTTTTACTGATCCCAGCCTGGGTGCTCTGGCTGTCACCGCCGGAACTCGGTAGTCCGCGGGTTTTACTGGCATTGCTGTGGGGACCGCTCTGGTTACCGCTCAAAGGCATCTGGCAGGGCAAAGCCTACACCTTTGCCTGGGCCAATTTTATTGTGATGATTTATTTTGTGCATGGACTGACGCATTTATGGGTCAGCAGCGGAATGACATTTTATCTGGCAATGGCCGAAGTGCTGTTTGCCAGCCTGATGTTCTACGGCTGTACTTACTACGCTCGTGACCGCGGCAAAGAGCTGGGGTTAAAAATTCCGAAACTAAAAGATGATCCGGTTGGCCGCTAAGCCGGCCCACCGGTTTTGTATTTCTGGAACAGCTGTTCAATCATCCCCTGCGCTTTGAGCCGGCTGAAGGCGCGTAAAATCGCCTCACGCCGCGGAGATTGCTGGCTCACAGCACAAAACACCCCAGGTGGCTCACTCCAGATGGGCTCAGCAACAAATTCCACATCAAACTGCTGGCGCTCCAGCAAGTAGAAGTAACTCAGATCTACCGCCATCACCGCATCGAGCCGGCGCTGGGCCAATCGTTGCAGGTTACTTTGCAGGGAATGCGCGTCGTCCCGCACAATGAGCCGCTCACTAAACGCCTGCTGTAATTCAGGGTAAGTAAAACCAAAGGTCGTGCCGACTCTTTTGTAATACAGATCCGCTAAGCGCCGGATTGGCGCACTGTCCCTGCGCCGGATGATCAGTTGCCGGCTGAAAAACAAAGTATCAGTCCAGTCAAATCGTTTCGGCTGGCTAACCCAGTCAGGATTAAGAAAACAACTCACTTCAGCGTCGCCAGCCACCAACCAGGGTTCAAGCCGTGCCCGGGGAATATCGAGGTATTGCACCGGACTGCGCAGCTCCAGCGCCACCTGATCAAGAATATCTTTTGCCAAACCGCCGGACAAATGACCACCGGCATTAAAAATGGCAAATGGCACAGCGTTAGTATCACTGACAGCGGCCTTCAGTGGTGGCGATAACACATTCAGTGATTTGATACCCTCAGCGCCGACCATTCCAGCTACCCAAGGCATCATCAGTAGACACAAACGAATGATGCTGTTCGCCTTGCAGCGGACAGACTGAAGTTTTGTCATTACGGTCATAACCTCTGCTGACATCTAATAAATCAACATACCAAA
>CAMLNG010000058.1 GCA_946481195.1 uncultured Chromatiaceae bacterium | reverse complement strand
TGATTTAAACGCAAGCCCCATGATGCCGTTTTCCGTTGGGGACACGGTGCGTTTTGTCCCTATTGAGCGGGCGGAGTTTTTGCGTTTAGGCGGGCAGTTATGACAGCACAGCAAACAGCAGGCAGTTCGGGCTTGTGGGTGCTGCAAAGCCACAGCGGCGTGCAATTACAGGATGCTGGCCGTTTTGGTGGTGCGGCGGTGGGCCTGACTCAGAGCGGTGCGGTCGATTTAACGGCAGCCAGGCTGGCCAATGCTCTGGTCGGTAATCACAACCACGTCAACAGTACTTGCCCGGCAGTATTGGAAATCACTTTAGGTGCTGTGGCTTTTCGTGCAGAGCAGCCGTTACTTGTTGCCATTACCGGCGTCGCCATGCCACTGCTGCTTAATCGTCAGCCGGTAGCCAGATATCGCACTTTGTTATTGCAGCCTGGCGATTTGCTCGAAATTGGTTACAGCCGTGCCGGCGCCCGGGCTTATCTGGCTGTTGCCGGTGGCTTTGCAGCCCCGCTCATTTGCGGCAGTGTCGCTACTGTGCTGCGGGAAAAAGTCGGCGGGCCGGATGGGCAGGGCAAAGCTATCAGCGCCGGAACTTTGCTGGCCTGCAGGCCTTGGCTGCAACCAGACCCACAGCTGTCGTTGCCTTACCATCAGCACTACCATCACCAGACCATCCGCGCATTAGCGCTGGTTGGCGGCGCCCAGCTCGACACTCTGGACCCGCAACTGCAGCAAATATTGCCGCAGCGGCTGTTTCGGGTTACGGCCCGCAGCGATCGCATGGGCATGCAACTTGGTGGTGAACCCTTGCCGGTTCACGCCCAAGCGCTTTATTCCGAAGGAATTTGTTTAGGGGCCATGCAACTGCCGCCCAATGGTTTACCTATTGTGATGCTAAACGACCATCAGACCATAGGCGGGTACCCCAAAACCGGCGCCTTAACCCGTGGTGCCTGTGAATTGTTGGGCCAGCTGATGACCGGGAATATAGTGCGGTTTTATTGGCTGGATGCGGCCACAGCCCTGTTGCAGGAGCGACAACGACTACTGGCTTTACAACAGCAGCTGGATGCCTTGGCAGCACAGTGGGCGGACAACAATCCCCCTCGGGAGGCTTAAATGGCGGTCCATGATGAAGTATCGTCAAGCAATGTGCTGAGTCAGCAGATTGAGGTCTTGCTGGTTGAGCGCAACCTGCGTGGCATGGCGCTGGCGCGTCAGGCATTGGTACCGGGATATCTGGCGCGTGCAGCAGCATTATTGTTCAAACCAGGGCAACAGGTGCTGATTGGCACCGGTTTTCCGGTCGCCGGCACTTTTGAAACCGACGGACCTGTTGGCGCTATTGCCGTCTACCGCATGTTGCAACAAATTGGCAGCAACCCGGTGCTGGTTTGTGGTGAGCCTTTATATACTGCGCTACAGCACGACTTTCAGGTCGAACCGATGCCACTTGGCTGTGCGGGGCATAGTCGTGCCAGCGAACTGCTCACCACTTATCAGCCGGCGGCACTACTGTGTATTGAAAGGCCGGGGCAAGCAGCCGACGGCCGTTATTACAATATGCGCCACGAAGATATCAGTCGCAGTGTCGCTGATTTGGATGCATTGGTGCAGCTGGCGCGTGATGCCGGCGTTCCTACAGTCGGCGTCGGCGACGGTGGCAACGAAATCGGCATGGGCAATATCGCCGATATCATTGGCGGTCTTGATATTCGGCCAGCGCAGACCTGCTGTGACGAATTAATCGTCGCCGATGTATCGAACTGGGCCGCTTATGGCCTTGCCTGTTTTTGGTCGCTACAAAGCGGTCAGGATTTATTTTCCTGTTGTGACACATTACCGGTGCTGCAGTTTTTATCAGCAAAAGGTAGCGTTGATGGGGTGACCCGACAAAATACCCTGACCGAGGATGGCCTCGCGCCTGACGTTGGCGCCGCGTTGTGCCGGCAAATTTATCAACTTTATCAACAACACCGGCCGGTGCCGGTTTAAGGACAGATTTTGTCTGAAGTGTTTTTAAATGGCAGTTTTATGCCCGCCAGCGAAGCGCGTATTTCGCCCATGGACCGCGGTTTTTTATTTGGTGACGGGATCTACGAAGTGATCCCGAGTTATCAGGGCAAGCTCGTTGGTTTCACTGCGCATATAGACCGGCTGCAACGCGGGCTCGCTGAGATTGGCATTCAGCTGGATTGGGCTCATGACCGCTGGCTCACGCTCATCAACGAATTATTGCAGCGCAACGGTCAGGGCGACCTGGGGGTTTATCTCCAGGTGTCACGGGGTGCAGATATCAAGCGCGGCCATGCGTTTCCGGCAGGCGTCAGTCCAACAGTGTTCGCTTTTACTTTTGCGATTAATCCGCCGCCAAACGGCCTTCCTGGCAGCGCGAAACCGATGCAGGTCATCACGGCAACAGACTTGCGCTGGAAACGTTGCCATATCAAGTCGACAGCGTTACTCGGTAATGTGTTGCATCACCAGCAGGCCATTGAAGCCGGCGCTCAGGAAACACTGTTATTTAATGAGCGAGACGAATTAACCGAAGGCAGCTCGTGTAATGCATTTATCGTCAAAGATGGCATTGTCAGTACGCCGCCGCTTGACCATCAAATCCTGCCCGGGATCACGCGGCTGCTGTTGTTGCACATTCTGCGCAACTATAGCGCTATTGAAGTACAGGAACGGGTGGTAAGCAAAGCCGAAGTGCTGGTAGCAGACGAAGTCTGGCTCACCAGTTCGTCAAAAGAAGTTGTGCCTGTTGTTGCAATCGACGGTGTGCCGATTGGGACCGGTCAGGTCGGTCCATTGTGGTATCAGGCACAGCAGCTGTTTACCAAACATAAATTTAGTATCTGACCTGACTGGACCGGGCTCATCAGACATTATGCCGCAGGCAGCCGGTTAAAACTGGCTGACCTGCTGCACCCATTGGTCTAACAATGGCCGGCCTTTGACCACGCCTTGTTCGGCATTCACCAGGCCAACAAAAATCCACGGTCTTCGCTCACGGTCAAAGACATAACCGGCAAGGCCGGTACCATTGCGAAGAGTACCGGTTTTTAACCGGGCGCGGTCATGCGCTGACGTCGCCCGCATCCGGTTCTGCAAAGTACCGTCAGTGCCGGCGCGCGGCAAACTACTGGCCAAATCCAGGCCCCAGGGTTGCTGCCAGGTATATTGCAACAAGGCAGCCAGCTGGCTGACACTGATCCGCGCCAGCCGTGATAAGCCGGAGCCATTGTCCAGCACCAGTCCCGCTGTCGGTAACTGTCGCTGCTGCAGCCAGTTTTTTACCAACTGTTCGGCTGCTTGTACTGTATCAGCCGGCGCAGACACAGGTTGGTGCGGGGCCTGCTTGCTGTTCTGCACAGATGCCTGCTGTAAAGCGCCGAGTTGTAAAGCCAAAGTACGCGCCAGACCATTATCCGAGTTTTTATTCAGCTGCTGCAGTAATTGCGGTAAGGTCCGGCTGAAGTGCTGCGCAACGACCTGTGCGTTATCCGATGTCTTGCCATGACGTATAGACAGCCCTGCCGGCAGCTGACCACCCAGCTGACGCCAAAACTGCTGCAGACTAAGCTGCCACTGGGCGTCACGGCTTAACCAGGCGGCGTCTTCTTCGTGTAAACAATGGCGCGGAAAATCACCGCTCAGCACCAGTCTGATCCGGCCCTCTGGTAGTGTTTGCTCATGCAGTTGCAGGCTGTGGCCATTAAACTGGTCGCAACGGCCATCAGTCAGGCGAAACCGAGCGCTGAGTTCCAGTTGGTCAAATGCCGGTAAAGTACGAAGCCGCACTGAGTTGGCGTCGCTTTGTATGCGCAATTGCAGCATTTGCTGATTCAGGCTCAGCGCATCGGGAATATGGTTGTAGCGGGCGCGGGGGGATTCATCAAAAGCCGGCGCTGTCGGGTCGGGCAGGTCCGGACTAAACCAGTGACGGTCCAGCACAATGCCACCGCGCAATTCACGCACGCCTTCGTGGCGTAACTGCGCCAATAAAGCTGTCAGTGCGGCATAATCCAGATCCGGGTCGCCTTTACCGCGGACAAAAAGTGGCTGCTGTAACACACCATGCTGCCGGGCATATGCCAGATCAGCGGGCTCGGCCAACAGTTCAGTTTCACCGCGCCACAAAGGGCCGAGCTGGTCCAGGGCGACCGCACTGGTCAGCAGTTTTAAGGTGCTGGCCGGTTGCATCAGCAAATCTGCATTATGCGCAATCACCGGTCTAGTCTGCTGGCCAGGTTCAACCGGCATGACCAGTAGCGCCACCTGATGAGGTTCTAACCCGGCAGCCTGAATTTGTTGGGTTAAATCCTGACGTAGCTGCACCGCTGGTTGACTGGCACAACCGCTTAACCACAGCATCAGGCTGCATAAAGGTAAAAGCCGGAACATCTGTTTGAATGGGTTCAATGCAGGGCTCACTTCGTTTGTCTCCGTCCTCATTCAGCCAGCACCGGTAATTGCCAGTCCTGCTGCAGGCGTTGATATTCTTTTACAGGCAATAGCAAATACAGCGGTGCTGAATCCGGCGTCAGCCACTGCAGCAGAGCACTGAGTGCCGCCGGTTCCAACGCAGTACAACCGGCGGTTTTACGGCCACCTGATGCTTTTTGATGGATAAAAATACAGCTGCCGGCACCGGTCTGGCGCGCTTCGCCGTTGCTGTAGTTATGGTCAACAAACAATCCTTGCTGATACACCGCGTCCGGTTTGTCCATCAGATCGCGCCGCATCGGCTCGGAGCTGCTGGCTGTCCATTCTGGCCGGTATTGCCGGACATCCAGTGTCTGGTTGTACAAAGGCGAAGTCGGCACATCGATACAATAATCAAAGCGGCTCATTTGCTGGTATGGCATCTGCGTGGCCAAAGTGGGTAGAGCGCCAAAAGCGGCGCTCAAACGGAACAAGCCGGCCGGTGCCTTGCCGTCGCCTTCCTGTTTCTGCGGCCCTTGTTGTTGCGGATGTAACCCCAGGCCCCAGGCACTGCCATTACGGCCAAGGTCGACCAAGCTGGCCTGACCTTTGACTTGCCATGAAGTGCCGCTGTTGCGGGAAAACTGATATAAACGGCCGCTGTTGGCGTCCCAGTTGTCGCTGACGACAACGACCAGTTGTCTGGCAGACAATGGGATCACAGGTTCAGCCGGCAAAAGCTGCCGTTGCGGTGCTTGACTGCAGCCTGAGTTGCCAAGCATTAAAAATGACAACCCCAAGCCAGCCACGATATGGCGTCTGCGCTTTGGTTTTAACCGGGTTGGGATGTGCAAAGTAATTGATTTATATATGTGTTTGACCAAGCTCTGTATTGTTTTCATGTCACCACCTGCGCTTGTCATTTGATTTGTGGCCAGTATACTTGAATAAAAAATTCCCGCCACGTCATAGGTTTATCCATGTTTAGCCGCAAGCGCTGCCAAAATCGCCGGCCCCCGGTGGTCTTTCATCTGTTACTGGTTTGTTTGTTGTTGCCGCTGATAAACCAGAGCGGTGCTGCCGTGTATGACATTCCGGAACTGACAGCGGCGCAGATCCAGCCCGATTATTGGTTGGCGCGAACCCAGGCAGCTGACCAGATCCTGCGCACACCAGCACACATTCGGGCTGACCAAGCTGCGTTATTTAAAAGTTCCGCCGAGCTGTTTGACCTTGCAACAGCACCGCACAGCTATACACAAGCCGAAGTCCGCACACTGATTGCGCATAGCAGTCAACGCCCGCAAGCTGCACGATTCTATGCCGATGGCCGCCAGCTGAATGACGCCGATTATAGCCGTTACCAGCAAGCAATGGACCTGACAACCATACCAACAAGGGTACAGGCTAAAGCTGCACTGGTGACCAGCCGGGGTAGTATCCGCAGTTATCCGACGCTGGACCGGGTATTTAACCAGCAAATGGACTTTGATATTGACCGCTTTCAGGAAACAGCAGTGTTTCCCGGCCAGGCGTTGCAGGTACTGCACTACAGCCGGGACCAGTTGTGGGCTTATGTCCGGCATTATCATTACAACGGCTGGTTACAGGTACAGCATCTGGCGTTGACCGACCACCAGACTGCGCTGGATTTTACCCGGCAACCAGACTTTTTGCTGGTCACCGGCGCGCGGGTGTTCACCAACTTTAATCCACAACAGCCGCAGGTGTCTGAAGTCGCACTGGAGATGGGCGTTCGTTTGCCGCTGTTGCAACAACAACAGACGTTGTTGTATCAGCAAAACGCTGCTTTTGGTTATATGGTGCAGTTACCTGTCCGGCAACAGGATGGCAGTTTAGCGCTGTTGCCGGCGCTGATTGCACGCAATCAGGATGTGCGCACTGGATATCTGCCGCTGACAAGGGCCAATATCATCCGCCAGGCCTTTAAATTCCTGGGCGAGCGTTATGGCTGGGGCCACGATTACAATGCGCGTGATTGCTCTGGTTTTGTCGGGGAAGTGTATAAAACTTTTGGTATTTTACTGCCACGTAACACGGGCAGCCTCGCCGCCACAACATTCGGTGCGCACATTCAGCTTGACGGCGCCATAGCCGCTGACAAACAACTTGCGCTTGCCAAAGCAGATATTGGTGATTTATTGCTGATCCCGGGCCATGTCATGCTGGTACTTGGCCGCAACGACCAGCAGGCACTTTTTGTGATCCATGACGTGAATGGCCTGAGTTATTTTCAGCAGAACGGTGAATACTACCAAAGCAAATTAAATGGTGTCAGTGTCACACCCTTCGCACCATTGTACCTGAACCAGCAAACCAGTTATCAACAGGCGCTGTACCAGATTAAAAGCCTGACGCGGGAGAATTATGCGCATCGTTAAACTCGACACCTTTTTACTGCAGGTCCCGCTGAAGACACCATTTGTGACGGCGCTGCGCCGCGTCGACACAGTACAGGATTTAGTAGTGCGCATTGAGCTGGAAAATGGCTGTTGCGGTTATGGCGAAGCGGCACCAACTCTGGTCATTAGCGGTGAAAGTCTGCAATCGATGCAGGCTGTCATCCATACAGTATTTAAACCGCTGTTACTGGGTCAGTCGATCCATGATTTTCAGGCGCTCACACGTCGTCTGGAGCTGGCAGTGGTTGGCAACAGCAGTGCCAAAGCTGCGGTTGATATCGCGCTTTATGATGCCCGGGCGCAAATATTTAAAGTCCCGCTGTGCCAGTTGCTTGGTGCTGAACCGCGGACTCTGACGACTGACATCACCATCAGCCTGAACGAGCCGGCTCAGATGGTACAAGATGCTCAATCGGCAGTTGCAGCTGGATATCAGCAGTTAAAAATCAAGCTGGGTGGCGAGCCGGCGTTAAATATTGAGCGGGTACTGGCTATTCACCAGGCAGTACCGGCGGAAGTAAAATTAAGGCTCGACGTCAATCAGGCCTGGACCGCAAAACAGAGCATTCAGGTGCTCAGACAGATTGAAGCCGCCGGAATTTTGCCGGAACTGGTGGAACAACCCGTACCGGCCGCGGACTGGTCCGGATTAAAGGCGGTAAAAGACGCAGTGTTAACCCCGGTGATGGCGGATGAGAGTGCTTATAGCCCGGCAGATGTGGCGAAACTGCTGGCGCAGGACTGCTGCGACATCATCAACATCAAACTGATGAAAACCGGTGGCATCAGCGGCGCGCTGCAAGTGCTGGCGCTTGCGGCCACCGCCGGCAAACCCTGTATGCTCGGCTCTATGCTGGAGTCGTCCATTAGTGTGGCTGCAGCCGCCCATTTGGCAGCGGCTTATCCTGAGCAAATCCGTTATCTGGATTTAGACGGGCCGACTTTGTGTTGTTTTGACCCGGTCAGTGCTGGTTGTTATTTTGATGGACCACACATAGTTTTAAATCAAAGCCCGGGTCTTGGCATCAACCACATCCGTGGTTTAACACCCTGGCCAATGGCTGAGTTGCCCTTTGGAGCTTAAAAGCCGGGCACTTGTCAGATGGCAGATCCAGGCGTCAGGTTCAGGTGGCCTGACTGGTGGGTTTACAACGTAAAAGCTCAGCATCTTTGAGGTAGAATCCGGCTGCAGGCGAGAATTCCAGTGGCAGCGCGAGCTTGTGTTGCCATTTCTGGCGAATAGGCTGCACTTGTGCTGAGCGCAATATTCGCTGGTACTGTTGCTGTAATCGCTGGATCAACGCCGGATCTGAACGGGGCGACAACGCAAAATAATTTTCGGAGCAAAGCACCCGCCAGACTGGCGTCAACGCAGGCGCTGTTGTCAGTTGCGCCTGCAGGACTTGTTCTTCCAAATCAGTCGACAGCCAAAGCTGAGCACGGTTTTTCAATAACATCTCCATGCCTTGCTGGTAGTTGCCGACAGTTTCAATTGCGATGCCGGCGGCTTTAAACTGCTCGCTGAGCCAACCGGCGCGAAGGCCTGCCACCACCAACCGGTGTTTTTTGATGTCAGCGAAGCTTTGTACCCTTGGTAAATCGGAGCGGACCGCGTACAAACTATGAAAACGTCGTGATACAGGCCCGATATACTGAAAACCCAGCGCTTCACGTTCTGCGGTTTTTCCCATGGTAAACAGCAACACATTCGGCTGCTCCAGCGCTGTGGCGTAGGCGCGCGGCCAGGGCATCAGCTCCACCGGAGCCGGTAATTTGCCGTCAAACAGTAGTTGTAACAAATCGACTGACAAACCGCTGATCTGCTGACCCTCGAGATAGTTAAACGGCATTTTCTCTGATGTCAGGATCCGTACAGGCGCTGAATCCTGCGCTTTTACAGCGCTGACATCGCCACAGTTCAGCACTGCCAGCAATGCGCCGAGTAACTTCAATTGAGACCAGATACGCATTAATCAACCTTTTCCACGACCAGCAGAATGTGCACTGGCCTTCATTTGATCATGAAACAAAACGTTATGCTGTCAAATCTGATCGAGCACGGCTCCGGCAAATGTCAACAGTGGCAACAGCAGAACAGGCGGGCACCAGCGGCGCCACACGATAAGACCCGAAAGCACGATAACAACTGCGCTCAAGCTGCTGCTGAGCGCATGGGGCAGAATAAACTGACACCAGGCTGCAGCCAATAACCCCAATACCGCGCAATTCACCCCGGCTACTGCACCGGTGAGCGCTTTGAACTGAGCAAGGCGATGCCACCACGGCCATAAAGCACAAACGAGCAGGCCGCCGGGCAAAAATAGCATCAGCGTCGCAAGCGCGGCGCCGGCAACCCCATGACCTGCAGCTGCACCTAAATAGGCTGCAAAACTAAACAGCGGGCCCGGAACTAACTGGGCCAGCGCATAGCCGGCGAGGAATTCTTGTTGATTCAGCAGGCCCGCAGTGGTTTGTTGCAACAAAGGCAACACCACGTGACCACCGCCGAACACCATAGCGCCGGCGCGGTAACAGGCCTCTGCCAGTTTTAATAGTGGCGATGCTTCTCCCGTTTGCAGCAGAACCGCGGGTAAACCAAGCAGCAACACAGCAAAAATGAACAATAGCAGCACTGTGGCCTGAGTTTTTACCGGGCTTGCCGCAATGGAACTGACAGATTGCGGCTGCAACCAGCGCGCACCGTACAGGGCTAAAACCATAAGGATCAGCAGTTGGTAGAAAGGTTGGGGCCAAAACAGGAAACACAGCAGGGCCATGCCAGCGCAAAGACGGCGTGGCCAGTCTGGCGCCAGGCTGTTCGTCATTTGCCACACCGCATGGCCGACGATGACTACCAGTGCGCAGAATGCGCCTTGCTGTGCCGATGGGCTGAGATACTGACTACCAACAAAGCCAGCCATTGTCATCAGCATAAAAGACGGCAGAGTAAAACCGATAAACGCCAGCACGGCACCGGCAAAACCGGCATGATGCAAGCCAATGCCAATGCCGACCTGACTGGACGCAGGTCCGGGCAAAAACTGACACAAAGCCACGAGTTGCCGGTATTGTTGCTCATCCATCCAGGCTTTGTGCCGGACTACCCACTTTTCAAAATAAACTAAATGTGCAGCCGGGCCACCGAAAGAGGTCAGACCCAGCCGTAAAAACAGCCAAAAAACTTCAGCATAACGCGTCATCGGCAATAACCTGCTGCGACTTCTGAGGCAGCAAGTTTACCGGGACCGGCTTTTGCTTTCCAGCGAAGCAGTCCCGGTCAGATGCGGCTCAGCAGCCACAGGCAGCATTTTGTTGCTGTGGCGCACCAGTTTGCGGCCCCCCGGTTTGCAGCGAAAAACCTTCGTCGATATAGCCTTGCAGGCCGCCAATCATTATTTTAACCGGATACCCCAGCCGGGCAATTTTCAGTGCCGCCTGGTCCGCACCAGTGCAGTGTGGCCCGGCGCAATACCCCACCAACAGCCGCTGTGGTGGTAATGCCGAAAGTGTTGCCTCGCTGATTTGCCGGTGCGGCAAGTTAATAGCGCCCGGCACATGGCCTGCGGCAAAAGCAACGCTGCTGCGGACATCCAGTAAAACAAAATCGGTAGCTCCCGCCTGTAGTGCACTGTGCACGTCGCTGCAGTCAGTCTCCAGCATCAATCGTTGGCTGAACCAGTTTATAGCGGTGTCGGCAGATGCGGCAGGGAATTGGCAGACGAACGAAGGTTGTGTGTTGGTCAAAGTCTGGGATGTCATGTCGTGCTCCTGGTTTGGTGTTAAACAGCGATGCCTCATTTGAGCAATAAATCCCTCCAGGCAACACTGTCAGATTTGCCAATAATCGCCTGATTTCAGCCAATCTCTTGTTCGGTTCAAAAGACGGCGGCACAATAATCCATGGTTTACGAAATGGTCTGCTGAATGTGGTTCAAACCGGTGAAATGATGACATCTGAAAAGCCCCATCGCGTGGTGATTTGTGCCTATCACGGCTTGTCGATGCTGGAATACGGCGCCGCCGTCGAAATTTATATCAGCCATGGCCGGACCAATCAGCCGTGGTATCAGGGACAAGTAGTCAGTTGCGACGGCCCTGAACTGCAGCTGGGCGATGGCAGTCGTTTGTTAGTAGCGGACGACCTTGATGTGTTGCTGCAGGCCAACACTATTATTTTGCCTGGCTGGCGCGACATCAACGAGCGCCCCCCCCAGGCTTTATTGGACGCCTTACAGCAGGCGGCACAAAATGGCGCCCGGCTGGTCAGTTTTTGTTCAGGTGCTGTGATCCTGGCCTATGCCGGTCTGCTCGATGCCAAAAGAGCAACGACGCACTGGAAATATGCCAGGCGATTTCGCCAGCTGTTTCCGCAAGTCCGGCTGGATACGGCGCCTTTATATGTGCAGGCCGGTCAGATTTTCACTTCGGCCGGCAGTGCAGCCTGTATGGATTTAGCCTTAGCCCTGATTGAGGCTGATTTTGGTGCGCAGCAGGCAAACAGCACGGCGCGCCGTCTGGTTGTGCCACTGGCACGACAGGGTGGACAACGGCAATTTATCGAGTTGCCGGTGTCTACCGCCAGTAAAACTTTGACTGCAGTGCTGGACAGTGTGCTGGCCGATTTGGCGCAGCCATGGGACATTGATACTTTGGCACAACAGGCCGGGATGAGCCGGCGCAGTTTCGACCGGCACTTCCAGCAAAGTCTCGGACAAAGCGCCAAGCAATGGTTGCAACAAGCACGGATTGAACAAGCAAAAATCTTGCTCAGTCGCGGCGAGCGGGTTGAACGGGTGGCAGGCCAATGCGGCTTTACCAGTGCTTCAGCCTTTCGCGCCCAGTTTGCCCAGTGGACCGGTGTTGCTCCCAGCCAATTCCGGCATGCACAGCATAAACCAACAGCGCAGCAGAAAAGGTCAGCGCCTTCACCATGATCCTTGTTGACCAGCAACACAGGGGCCGGGCAACAGCAATCTGCGCCAGCACTTGTCAGACCGGTTAACAGCTTTTATGATCGCGCCTCCTTGCCGCGGGGGCCGTCCCTGCAGTGCTCAGTCCGGAAATAACCATGTCAGCAAGCTCATCAGAGTCGGTCTCTGCGCTATTAAACGCCATCCTGCAATTAGTGCTGCAGCAGGACCAGCAACTGGAGCGGGCGATGTCGCAGGTGTTCAGCCTGCACAAACCGGCATTGGCATTGCAAGCGCAAGCCGTTTTGCATTGCGGCGCTTTACTGCGAAGGCTGAATGCTTATCAGGCGCTGGCTGGGGCGGATCAGAGCCTGCATGCCCTGATCGCGGCCTATTTCAGTCAACAGCAAGACACCGTTAAAACCACAGAACAAGCCAGACAAACAGCACAGGCGCGCTGGCAACAACTGCCGGCGCAGCTACAGGATGGCTGTCCGGACTGGCTGGAACAACTCGGTCAGGCAGAACTTGGTACAGCCTGGCCAGCGGAGCGGGCTGCGCTGGCTGAGGCTGCACCACGTTTTATCCGTGTCAATCCGCTCAAAGCCAGCTTGGGGCAATTACAGCAGGTGCTGGCGCAAGCCGGCATTCAAAGTCGGCCAGTGGCTGGTGTCGACACTGCACTGCAAATTATTTCAGACGCTGCGCTGTTTCAGTCCACCGCCT
>CAMLNG010000057.1 GCA_946481195.1 uncultured Chromatiaceae bacterium | reverse complement strand
ACGTCTTCTACACGGTTCCACAAAAAGAAGTTGGTGAGCTCGCGATAATCTGATTGCAGGAATTCCCAGCCAAGCCAGACCTGGGATAAATCACGGTTGTCCGGCGGCGCCTGTGTACTGTCGTTGTTGCGGTCAAACTTCCGTTCGTCCAGCGTCCCGCCGACATTAAAATGCTGCACACTGTCGTTATCGCGCCAGAAACTCCAGCCACTGCTCAGCTCAATCAGCTGCTGATTACTTTTGTATTCGTTATAAACGTCACCGCGGGCATATTCACTGATATCTTTGATTTCTTTGAAAATATCCAGGTTGTAGGCGCGCTCGGACGACAAGCGGTAAAAGGGTTTTGCCAAGTTCAGCCGGTAACTTTCGCCGTCGGAGGTGTCGACATATTGCATAGTCGTTTGCCAGTGGCTGCCGCTGATGTTCGGGCTATGAAATTGCAGCTTGTAACCATCGCGCTCGCTGTCGGTGAAGTATTCAATCTGCGCCTGATTGCCGGTACCCCACAGGTTATCTTCTGCCAGCCCCAGATTGGCTTTGGTGGCCCCACCGGTATGGCCGAGTGAAATGCGTGGCAGCAATGACCAGTTATCCCAGCTGCGCACTGTTACTTCAACGCTTTGACTGGCCGGGCAATAAGCCGATACGACGATGTCGGCGTGGCGCAGATACCGGCGTGAACGCAACAGCCGTTCGGTTTCAGCCAGCACGCTGATGTCGAGTGACTGACCTTCGCTGAATAACAAATCTTCGCGTAAAGCTGCTTCTGTGGTGATGACGTGATAATCGTTGGCAAAACGGTGAAACCAGACGCTGTGTTTGCTGCTGAGGTCAAAAATGTCATTGCGTTCAAAATGGATCTGGCTGATGTTCCAGTGCCGGGCTGATTGCGGTAAGGCGTCCATGGATTTCAGCGGTATACAGGCTTCCGCCGCCTGCAACTGGCCGGCACTTAACGTCAAAAGTGCCCCTAAGTAACCAGATAATAAGACTTTTGCCGATCGGATCCGTCGCATCACAGCTTCCTTTTGTTCCGGAACGATGCGGCTCAGTTAATGTGGTTTGGCCGAGAAATGCAAGAGGGAAGTGTAATTGAGCAGGCAGAGAACACAGCTCTGCCGGCGGGCAGAGCTGTGATGAAGGCTTACATTTTGCCGTCTTTTTTCTTCAGTGATTTTAATAGAGCGACCTGGCTCGGTGACAATTTGATCACACTGCCCGGATACGCGCGGCCTGCTGGATAATCCCACTCGCGTGGACGGGATTCTTCGACAATTTTCTTGAAGTTGGCGCAGACAGTATTGGTTGGTTTGGCGCCCAGTTTTTTGGCATAGGCCTTCAGATATTCATCTGAGGCGCCTTCATTGGATAATAAACAGTAACCTTCGGTTGAGTACATGACCTCTTCTGCTTCTTCCGCAACAGCGATGTTGCTGGTCAGAGCCCCGGCTGCCAGCAGGATGATAAGACTTTTTTTCATAATTTTCCTCTTGTTATAACTGCACGTCAAAAATGACGTTCTGTTTAACCCTAGCTGCAGATAATTATTTTGCCAGTTTGTACCCAGATGAATTTTTCTGATTTCTTGCGACTGTACAGAAAAGCCGCTAAACTGCCGGCCAAACCAAGGGGTGCAACCGCTGAGATGCCGCAAGGCAAACCCTTAGAACCTGATCCGGGTCATACCGGCGGAGGGATGGTGTGAAAACTTCCAGCTGCGCGCGCGTGATCCCGGTCTTTACCGGAGCAATTTGATGTTACGTGCCTTCTCGCCTTTATCTGACTCTTTAACTTTTGCTGTAACTCCACAGCGTTCCCCATTGTTGCCAGCGATTTCGGCTATTGCTTTGTTAGTGTCTGGCGCATTACAGGCTGAAGAACAGGCTATAACTGTACAGGATGTCGAACGCATTGAAGTCCGCGGTGATTTTCGTCAGACCAATTTGCAAAAGCTGCCAGGCAGCGTTGTGGTACTGGGTGAGGCCGACATTAAACGCCAGTCAGCGCAGCATCTTGATGATTTACTTGCCAATATTGCCAATTTAAACGCCTCGGCCGGTGCATCGCGCAGTCGTTTTTTACAAATGCGCGGGGTGGGAGAGCGCAGCGAGTTTGTCGACAACATTAATCCTTCAGTAGGCTTACTGGTCGACGGTATTGATTATTCAGCGCTTGGTCTGTTATCGCTGGCCGACACGGCACAGCTTGAAGTGTTTCGTGGCCCTGAAGCCACCCGCTTTGGTGCTAATGCGCTTGCTGGTATGTTGAATCTGCAGTCGGCTGATCCAGTGTTTGCCAGTGAAGGACGTCTGCAACTGACCGCAGCGAATTACGACAGCTGGCAAGCCAATATGATGCTGAATCAGGCACTGACAGAGCAACTGGCTGTGCGTCTGGTCGCCGACCGGCAAAAATCAGATGGCTTTGTCCGCAACGAATTCCTCCAGCGCGAAGACACCAACGGCATCGATGAAACTTCCTTCCGGCTGAAAACCCGCTACCAGCCAAATCAGGAGCTGACACTGGACTGGCTGTGGAACCATCATGATATCGACAATGGCTATGATGCCTTTTCACTGGATCGCAACCGTACGACTTTGTCAGACCAACCTGGCCAGGACAAACAGGATGTGGACGCCAGTGCGCTGAAACTGCAGTATCAGGGTTTTGCCAGCGTGGATAGTCTGACGCAACTCAGCCTGCTAAAAGCCGATACCGATTATGGTTACGACGAAGACTGGGGTTATGTTGGCCTGCATCCGGACGAATATTCCTCAACCGACCAATATCTGCGTGAGCGTGATTTTTTGAGTCTGGAACAACGTTTCATCAGTAAAAATCAGCAGGGTCATAACTGGGTTGCTGGTTTGTACGCCAGTCATCAAACAATTGATTTAACTCGTTTATACACCTGGCTGGATCAGAATTTTATCAGTGATTTTGAACGGCAAAATCTGGCGCTTTATGCCGAAAATCAACAGCAACTGGCACCGGATTTAACCCTGACTTATGGCGGCCGTGTAGAACAATATCAGGATGAATATACCGACAACAATGGTATCGATACCGACGGCGATGACCAGATGTGGGGCGGTAAACTCAGTCTGGCTTATCAGGTCAGCCCGCTCAGCCAGATTTATGGTTTAGTGTCCAAAGGCTACAAAGTCGGTGGGGTCAATGGTGAAGCTCTGGCAGAAACGTTGAACCCAAAACTGAATGGGTTAAAGGATTTCCTACTAAGTAAATCTACTTTTGCACCAGAACAACTGATCAATGCTGAATTTGGAGTCAAAGGTCAAAATGCCGATCACACGCTGGTGAGCCGGGTCTCCGCATTTTATATGTGGCGCGATGACATGCAGCTCAAAGCCTGGATTAACCAGGGCACCAAATTTGTCGGCTACATCGATAATGCCTTCAGCGGGCGCAACTATGGTCTGGAAACCGAAAACCGCTGGCAGCTGAACCCTGCTGTGGTATTACATCTCAGTGGTGCGGTGCTTAAATCTGAGATCCGCGGTTTTGTTACTAAAGCCGGGCTCGATATGAGCGGCCGCGCACAGGCTCAGGCACCGGAATATCAAGTGAGTGCAGGTGCCGATTGGTCGCCGCTGGAAGCACTGCAAATTTCGGCACAATATGCTCACAAAGACGGTTACTACTATTCAGACTCAGAAAATATCCGCGCCTCACACAGTAACTTGCTGAATCTTCGTGCCAGTTATCAGTGGTCGCAGTGGGAACTGGCGCTGTGGAGCCGCAACTTACTGGATGAGACCTATGGGGTGCGGGGTTTTTACTTTGGCAACGACCCGCGGGATGGTTACAGCGACCACTTGTACGAGCAGTTTGGCGAACCACGCCGGATTGGCCTGACTGCCACTTATCAGTTCTGAACCCATTAAAAGGATATCGACATGCAACTTTCTATCGAAATCAGTAAATATCCACTGACCAGCGATTACATCGAACCGATTAAAGGTTTTATCGAAGAACTGAATAAAGAAGCGGGCCTGCACGTGCTGACCAACACCATGAGCACGCAGATTTTTGGTGAATACGATACCGTGATGGCGGCGCTGCAGCGCTGTATCCGCTGGTCGTTTGAGCGTTATGGCAAAGTGGTGTTTGTCGTGAAGTTCCTGCATGGTGATCTGCGGCCATGATGGAACTCTGGCAGCAGCTGCTGAACCAGTGGCAGTTACAGACGGCGCTGGAGCTGATTGCGACCGTGTTAGCGCTGTTCTACACAGTACTGGCCATTCGGCATAGTCTGTGGTGCTGGCCGGCTGCACTGGCGAGTACTGTGCTGACGCTGCAGATTATGCTCAGTGCCAATCTTTACACCGATGCGCTGCTGCAGCTGTATTACGCCGGTATGGCGCTCTATGGCTGGTGGAACTGGCAGCAGTTACGTAACCAGAGTGGTCAGGCGCAACCTGTGGTGGAGTGGCGTTGGCAACAGCATTTGTGGCTGATTAGCCTGACGGCGCTGGCGGGGTTGGGTCTGGGTTTTCTGATGCAACAATACACCAGCACCGATTTTGCCTGGCTCGGCGCGCAAATCAGTTGTTTTGCGGTGGTGACGACCTATCTGGTGGCGAAAAAAGTGGTGTCAAACTGGCTGTACTGGATAGTGATTGATGCCGCTTCAATTTATATGTATCTGCAAAAAGATCTGTATTTTTTCAGTGCGCTTTTTGTTATTTATACGCTGACCGCAGCTTCGGGATATTTCGCATGGCGCAGCAACTACCGGCAACAGCAACTGAACAACGCATCTGGCATCTGTGTCAGCGGCTAGAGTTTTTTGCTAATCACCTGCCGCTGGCGCTGCAAAAGCTGGCGGCCAGCAGTACCAACGACAATTACTATGTGCATACGCAGCGTGGTCATTATCTGGTGCGGCATTACAAACCCGGTGTGGCCGGTGTCTGCCGGCAGCAGGAGCTACGCTGTCAGCATGCGGCGGCGGCTGTCGGCGTGGCGCCGGCGCCGCTTTGTCTGAACAACCATCAACGCATCTTAATCAGCGATTTTCTGACCCACAGCCGGCATTTTGACTGGGAGCTGCATCATAACCACCTGCTGCAGCTGGTCGAAAAGCTGGTGCGGTTGCACAAGCTCAAAGTTCAGACTGCTGTGCTGGACCCTTTTGTCTATCTGCAGCAATTACGCGACAAAGTCGAGCAGCAGCCCTGGTCTGAACAGGATGAACAGGATTGGCAACGCTTGCGTCAGGCGGCTAGTTTGTTTGCACAGTTGCCGGCCGATCAGGTGCTCTGTCATATGGATTTGCATAGCGGCAATATTCTGTTGCAGCACCAACAACTGTGGCTGATTGATTATGAATATTGTCAGCAGGCGGACAGTGCATTTGATTTGGCGGCTTTGTGTCTGAATTTGCAGCTCAATGCTGCAGAACAGCAGCAGTTACTGAGTTTTTATCTGCAATTTCGGCCAGAGGCGCGTCAGGCAATAACGCAGCGGCTGCAGTTTGCAACTTTGCTGTATAGCGGGTTTTGTTGGTTGTGGTACAAATCTCTGGAGGGGGGCGCTGATAAAGCAAAACTGGCGCAAACCATGTTACGCCAGTTGCAAATACCTGATTCAGATACCGCCAAGCCGCTCAGCTAAGACTTTATAGCGTTTGACGTCTTCCTCCTCAAACATCGGTTTTCCTGCGTCGTCCTTGCCTGCCGGTACTAATAAATTTTCCCGCGCCAGTCGTTCGACCCGGATATCCTGAATTGATAAAAAAGCCGCTACTTCGGCTACAGTCATTAAAGCCATGATGATTTCCTGCGTGATGTATCTCATTAATATAAGCGCAGAAATTCGGCTTTGTGAATACTTAATGCCGGAACAGCCAATAATTAAAACGATTAAGCCCGAAAAAATCCTTCGTTACACTTTTATCGGCTGCTGTAGTCGGGTTTTAGCCGTATTGCTCTGGGCAGAGTTGTGGCTGATATGTTAAATAAGCAAGGCTGTAAATGCATGAGCATGAAGCAAAAAAATAACAGGAAGCAAAGATGGCGAACAAAGCAAACTTACTCTGGACCACATTGCTCGGGGCCAGCGCTGTGCTGATCAGCGGGCTCAGTCAGGCCAGTCAGCCGGTTCAGGCTCCGGTGGCGGCACAAGTCCCCTATACCGTGAAATCACCGCATGGCGATCGGGTTGATCCTTATTACTGGATGCGCGATGACAAACGGCAGGACCCTAAAGTTCTGGCGCATCTGCAGGCAGAAAATGCCTATTACCAGCAGTATGCAGGTAAATATTCGGAGCTGACCAAGACATTGACCGACGAGATCATTGGCCGGGTCAAGCAGGACGACAGTTCGGTCCCTGCGAAAAAAGGCGATTACAGCTTTTATACCCGCTTTGAAACCGGGCAGCAGTATCCGATTTATTTACGCAAAGTACTGAAAACTGGCGAGGAGCAAGTGCTGCTGGACGTCAACAAGATGGCGGCAGGCAAAGATTTTTATCAGATTGGTAATTACGCCGTCAGCCCGGACCAAAAACTGCTGGCTTATGCCGAAGATACTAATGGTCGCCGCCAGTACACGGTGCGCATTCGCGATTTAACCACCGGCAAAGACCTGCCGGACAGCATCAGCGGTGTGGAAGCCTCGCTGGCCTGGTCATCGGACAGCAAACATCTGTTTTATATTGAAAAAGACAAGCAGACATTGCTAGGCAATAAAATCCGTCGCCACCAGCTCGGTGACGCAGTTGCCAAAGACGTGTTGATGTACGAAGAAAAAGACAACAGTTTCTATACCGGTATTGGTAACAGCAGTGACGACCAGTTTGTCGTGTTGTGGCTTGGCAGTACTGTGTCTTCTGAAATTCGGGTGTTACCGGCAAACCAGCCGACTGGCGAGTTTAAAGCGCTGGCCCCACGTCAACGCGATTTTAAATATGAAGCCGATCACTTAGGTAACCGCTGGATCATCAGCACCGACTGGAACGCACCGAATAACCGCATTATGGCGGTGGCAGACAACCAAATCGGCGATCGTGCGCGCTGGACCGAATTGCTGCCACACGACAAAAATGTGTTTATTGAATCCTTTCAGCTGTTTAACGATTATCTGGCCATTAATGAACGTAGCGAAGGCATCAACCGCATTCGGGTGTTACCGTGGCAAAACCCGGCCAAGGCCAGTTATATCAGTTCAGATGAACCGGTTTATGTTGCGTCAACCGACGTGAATCTGGAGCAAAACACTGAGTGGCTGCGCTACAGCTACACCTCGTTGACGACGCCAAATTCAGTCTATGAAGTGAATTTACGCACCGGCGAGAAAAAACTGCTGAAACAGCAGGAAGTACTGGGTGGGTTTGACCGTGCTAACTATGTCACAGAACGGGTCTGGGCCGAAGCGCGTGATGGCACTAAAGTGCCGGTGAGTCTGCTGTATCGCAAAGGCTTCAAAAAAGATGGTTCAGCACCGCTCTATCAATACGCTTACGGCTCCTATGGTTCGTCAACAGCACCAAGCTTTCGTTCCAGCGTGTTGTCATTAGTCGACCGCGGTTTTGTCTATGCTATCGCCCATATCCGCGGTGGCCAGGAAATGGGCCGTCACTGGTATGAAGATGGTAAGTTACTGAAAAAAATTAATACTTTCACTGATTTCATCGACGTGACGGACTATCTGGTGAAACACCAGTATGCGGCGAAAGACAAAGTCTTTGGTATGGGCGGCAGCGCTGGTGGTTTATTGATGGGCGCTGTAGCCAATATGGCGCCGGAAAAATATCGTGGTTTAGTAGCGCATGTGCCATTTGTGGATGTGGTGACCACTATGCTGGATGAATCTATCCCTCTGACCACCAATGAATTTGACGAGTGGGGCAATCCGAAGCAAAAAGCCTATTACGACTATATGCTGTCCTATTCACCTTATGACCAGGTGAAAAAACAGGCGTATCCGGCGCTGCTGGTCACTACGGGGCTGCATGACTCACAGGTGCAGTATTTTGAACCGGCGAAATGGGTTGCCAAACTCAGAACGCATAAAACAGATGCGCAGCCGCTGTTATTCCGCACCAATATGGAAGCAGGGCATGGCGGTAAGTCTGGTCGTTTCTCGCGCTTAAAAGAAGTGGCAGAAGAGTATGCTTTTGTGTTGTCGCTTGTTGGAAATAAATAACGATTTATCAGTAAGATAAATTATTAGAATAAAACCCGGCAATCTTGCCGGGTTTTTTATTGTTTTCACTTTATTGCATTTGCTGGCCCAGCCAACGGTAGCCCCGGTTTATTGGTCGCAAATTTCAGTCTGTATTCATAATTGTCATATCGCTGCCATAGACATTTTTCCCTGAAGTCGGGTATAAGAAACTGACGTCGTTGATGTTTTTCGGGACTTTTGCCTGTTTAACCTCCCGGTTGCACAGGCGAAACAGCGCAATTACGCTACATTCAAAGCGGGTTGTAAGCTGTTAACGAATAAATCAGATAATAACAAGTGAGATCCTCTATGAAACCATCAGGCATGGCGCTTGCGCTTTACAGCAATTTCCTCGGGCAATCGCCCAACTGGTACAAACTTACCATTATCGCCTTTATGTTTCTGAATCCATTGGTTTTTATTCAGAATCCTTATGTCGCCGGCTGGTTGTTAGTGTTGGAATTTATCTTCACATTGGCGATGGCGCTGAAATGTTATCCATTGCAGCCTGGTGGTTTACTGGCGATTCAGGCGATAGCGATGGGCATGACCAGCACTGAAAAGGTCATGCACGAAGTGTCGGTCAATATCGAAGTTATTTTGCTATTAGTCTTTATGGTGGCGGGGATTAACTTCGTCAAAGACTTGTTGTTGTTTGTCTTCACGAAATTATTGTTGCGGGTGAAATCCAAAACCGGTATTTCACTGGCTTTTTGTATCATGGCGGCCTTTTTATCAGCCTTCCTCGATGCGTTAACCGTTGTCGCTGTGGTGATCAGCGTCGCTGTTGGTTTCTACGCGATTTATCACAAAATTTCCTCCGGCAAGACTTTTCTCGATAACCACGACCATAACGCCGACACCGAAGTGCGTGAATTGTCGCGGGCCGATCTGGAAGATTTCCGTGGTTTCCTGCGCAATTTACTGATGCATGCCGGTGTGGGTACCGCACTGGGTGGTGTTGCCACTATGGTGGGTGAACCGCAAAACCTGATTATTGCTGAAGCGGTGGAGTGGGGTTTTGCTGAATTTGCGCTGCGGATGTGTGCGGTCAGTGTGCCGGTGTTGATCTGTGGTTTGCTGACCACTGCACTGGTTGAAAAGCTCAAATGGTTTGATTTTGGTTACAAAATGCCGGACGCCGTGCGTGCCGTCCTGGTCGATTACGACGCCCATCAAAGCGCTAAACTGACCGCCTCTGATATTTCAAAACTGTGGGTACAAGGTGTTATTGCCGTTTTATTAGTGATTTGTCTGAGCCTGCACATTGCCTCTGTCGGCCTGATTGGTCTGATGGTGATTATTCTGGCGACGACTTTCTGTGGCGTGACCGATGAACATGCTATCGGCAGTGCCTTTAAAGAAGCGTTGCCTTTTACCGCTTTACTGGTGGTGTTTTTCGCGGTGGTTGCTGTGATTATCGATCAGCATCTGTTTACACCTATCATCACCTGGGTACTGACTTTTGACGGTCAAATGCAGCTGGCGGTCCTGTTTATGGCCAATGGTGTGTTGTCGATGGTCAGCGATAACGTCTTTGTCGGCACTGTCTATATCAACGAAGTCAAAGCAGCATGGGAAGCAGGCCGTATCAGTCGCGAACAGTTTGAGATGTTAGCTATTGCCATCAATGCCGGCACCAACCTGCCAAGTGTGGCAACCCCGAATGGTCAGGCAGCATTCCTGTTCCTGTTGACCAGTGCGCTGGCACCATTAATTCGGTTGTCATATATGCGGATGGTCTGGATGGCATTGCCCTATACCATAGTGCTGGCCGTGGTTGGTTTAGTCTGCACTGTGTTCCTGTTACCAGAAGTGACACACTATTTCTATAGTGTGGGCTGGATCCATCATTATGTGCCTGGAGCGGCGCATTAATTTATCGCTGAAAACGGGGTATTCACCGGCCTGAATGCCCCGTTGATCGTGACGGGACTTGAAAATCGCCTGTCCCACCCAGACTGGCATCATGATCTGGTTTAATTTCTGATGTGATACTGTGCGGGCTTAGAGCTGGTTTCAGCATTCACATCTGCTGAAGAGGTTCTGGCATGGCATTAGTACTACCCTGGATTCTGACCATCCCTCTGTTCAGTATTGTGATTCTGCTGCTGTTTCGCAATTTAACCCGCAATCAACAAACTCTGATCGCCCTGGCAGCCCCGCTGATTGGTTTGTTGCTGTTAGCACCGATGGTGCCGGATTTACTGCAAGGCGCTGTGTTGCAACAGCAATGGCAGTGGTTGCCGGTGTTGGGACTGCAATGGACCTTAAGGCTGGATGCGCTGGCGTTGTTATTTAGCCTGCTGATTTTCGGCATCGGTTTGCTGGTGATTTTTTATGCCCGTTATTACCTGAATAGCAAAGACCCGATGGCGCGGTTTTATGCCAGTCTGCTGCTGTTTATGCTGGCGATGCTCGGCATTGTGCTGTCTGGTAACGTGCTGCAGCTCTGGATGTTCTGGGAATTGACCAGCATCAGTTCGTTTTTACTGATCAGTTACTGGTCACACCGTTCTGATGCGCGCAAAGGTGCCCGTCTGGCGCTGACAGTAACTGCGGCCGGTGGTCTGGCATTGTTAGTCGGTTTGATTTTACTCGGGCAGGTCGCCGGTAGTTATCAGCTGGATGTGATCCTCGCAAAAGGCCCGCAGATTATTGCCGATGCGCAATATCCGCTTATTCTGGTGCTGATTTTATTGGGCGCTTTCACCAAGTCGGCGCAGTTTCCATTTCATTTCTGGTTGCCGAATGCGATGGCGGCGCCAACACCGGTCAGTGCTTATCTGCATTCAGCAACTATGGTCAAAGCCGGGATTTTCTTATTAATCCGGCTGTATCCGGCCATCGCCGGCACGGATTTGTGGTTTAGCCTGGTGAGTCTGGCCGGGTTACTGACATTATTAACCGGCGCTTATTTTGCGTTGTTTCAACATGATATCAAAGGCTTATTGGCTTATTCGACAATCTCCCATCTGGGTTTAATTACGCTGTTATTGGGCCTGGATACCGATTTAGCGACTGTGGCGGCGATTTTCCACATCATCAACCATGCCGTATTTAAAGCCTCGTTGTTTATGGCAGCCGGCATTATCGACCATGAAACCGGTTCGCGTGATATGCGAAAAATCAATGGCTTATGGCATTTTATGCCGGTAACCGCCAGTCTGGCGATGGTCGCAGCCGCGTCAATGGCCGGGGTACCGCTACTCAATGGTTTTTTATCCAAGGAAATGTTTTTCAGCCAGACGCTGCACCAAAGTGTGTTGGGGGCGCTCAGCTGGTTGTTGCCTTTGCTGGCGACGCTTGCGGCGGTATTTTCAGTCGCATATTCAGCCCGCTTTATTCACGATGTGTTTTTTAACGGCAAGCCGATTGGCCTTGATAAAATCCCGCATGAGCCACCGCGTTATATGCGGGTGCCGATGGAAGTCCTGGTGGCATTGTGTATCGGCGTTGGCATTTTCCCGCAGTGGCTGGTGGGTGACATCCTGCTGGCCGCTTCGACCGCTGCTTTACAGCAAACGCCGCCGGCATACAGCCTTGCGCTGTGGCATGGTCTGAATCTGCCACTGCTGATGAGTACGGTGGCCTTCGTCGCCGGTATTGTGCTGTATATCAACCGTAAAGAGTTATTTCTGTTTCAGGCTGGTTTTCAGTCAACGCTGGCGATTTACCGGTTTGAAGCATTGATCCAGCGTTTAGTGCTGCGTTGCCGGCAGCTCAGCCAGTGGGCTGAGCCGGGCCGGCTGCAATGGTATATCGCTGTGATGCTGTGGGCGACTGTCATGCTGGCTGGTTATCCGCTGTTGCAGCTTCATTCCGTGCAAGGGGAGCGCGGTTTGTTAACGACGGACTGGTTCACTGCAGTGTTAGTGGTGTTAATGGTGCTGGCGGCGCTGGCGACTGTGGTCTGGCAACGTCAGCGTTTATTGGCGCTGGTGATGATTTCCGTGGTCGGGCTGATGCTGAGTTTATTGTTTATCCGCTTTTCCGCGCCTGATCTGGCGTTGACACAGCTGGCGGTTGAAGTCGCGACAGCCGTGTTGCTGATGCTGGCGCTGTATTTTTTGCCGCATCGCAGCCCGAAACAAAGCGCTCACTCTACGTTATTGCGTGACATGCTGCTGGCCGGCAGCTGCGCTATTGTGGTGGGGAGCTTGGCATACCTGATGCTGACACATCAGGCAGAGTCAGTGTCTGCTTATTTCCTCGCCAATGCGAAATCCGGCGGAGGCGGCACTAATGTGGTCAATGTGATCCTGGTGGATTTCCGCGGCTTTGATACCTTTGGCGAAATAACGGTGTTGGGTATTGCTGCACTGGGTATTTATAAACTGCTGACCGGCATTCCGCGCTTCAAACCCAGCGCCGACGCGG
>CAMLNG010000056.1 GCA_946481195.1 uncultured Chromatiaceae bacterium | reverse complement strand
CTTTCTTTTGGCAAGGCAAAAGAAAGGAACTCACCGTTAGGTGAACTCTTTGCTAAGCGGACTAGCCGCCAAGGCAAAAACAAAAATTACCTCAGGCTCCGCCGCCCGCAGGGCAAAAAAACCAACACAACCGCAAGCATTCCAAAAAGATATATCTAATCTTATTTTCGTTCTTTTTAATTATTACAAGCCTGTCTAACATCGCAATCAGCCCATTTGGAGATGTACAGACGTCCAAATGAAAAAACCTGAAGCACTGCACTGACCGGACCACCGGAAGTTGCTCAGTGATAACTGAACGACGAAACGACTGATTACAAACGGAGTATCCCATGTCAGTGCAATCTGATTTAAACCAATATTACGGCGTGAAAAGTAAAGCGCTGCAGTTCCCGACCCGCCGCTTCCGCGCTTTAAGCCCGTTGGCTGCTGCTGTCAGCCTGGCCATTTTTGGAAGTAGCCCCGTGCTTGCCGCAGAAACAGCAGCGCCACTGGCAATAGAAGCAGCAGCTGCAGCGGAAGACGGCACGCGGTTGGAAGAGCCATTAGAGGTGATCACGGTTACAGCGCGTAAACGGGTGGAAAATGTGCAGGACGTGCCTATCGCCATTTCGGTGCTGACGGCGCAGGATTTAGATAAAACCGGCACTTATTCCACTGAGCAGCTGACCCGCTTACAGCCGTCTATTCAGCTGATTTCCTCCAACCCACGCAATACCGCCGTTACCATTCGCGGCCTTGGCAGCGTGATCGGCCTGACCAATGATGGTCTGGAATCCGGTGTCGGTTTTTATGTCGATGAAGTTTATTACGCCCGGCCGGGCTCTGCGGTCGTCGATCTGTTAGATATCGAACGGGTCGAAGTATTACGCGGTCCACAAGGCACCTTGTTTGGTAAAAACACCACGGCTGGTGCACTGAACCTGAGCACTGCAGCCCCGACTTTCACGCCGGAAGGCAAAGCCGAAGTCACCTTAGGCGAAGATGGTTATACCCAGGGTAAAGCCATTATCTCTGGAGGTTTAACGGAAAAAGTTGCAGGCCGGCTGGCTGCATCCAGCACCCGGCGTGACGGCACTGTCTATAACGTCACCACAGGCGCCAAACAAAATGACACCAACAGCCAGGCTTTGCGTGGCCAGTTGCTGATTGAAGCCGCGCCGGACTTAAAAATTAAGTTATCCGCCGATTATGCGTATCAGAACCCAAATGCCAATACCCAGGTGTTTGTGCGTTACGGTGCGACCAAACGTTCGGCCGCGTCACAGTTCCCGGCTTTAGCTGCAGCGCTGAATTACAAACCAGCCAGCACGGATCCGTATGACCGGCTGGTGGATGTCAACTCAACCATTCAGGCGCGACAAATCCTCAAAGGTACCAGCGCCAAAGTCGACTGGGATTTAGGCGATTACAGCTTTACTTCCATCAGCGCGCTGCGTGCCTGGGATTGGACGCCACAAAATGACCGCGATTACACCGGTTTGGCTATTCGCACCAAATCAAATAACCCGTCGGCACAAGACCAGTGGAGTCAGGAATTCCGCCTCTCTTCAAATGCCAGCTCTAACGGCAGTGGCGAACTGGACTGGGTGGCAGGTTTATATGCCTTTGGTCAGGACGTGGAAACTCACGGTATCGAGCAATGGGGCAAAGACGGTGCGCGCTGGCTGATTGGCGCTAACGTCCCGTCGAACCTGATTGATGGCTATACCTCGAATACTGACGTGTCCTCCAGCACAGATTCTTACGCCGCTTATGCCCAGGCGACCTGGCATATCACGGAAGATTTCCGCGTCACGCCGGGTGTCCGTTACACCAAAGAAGAAAAAACCGGTGACTTTACCCAGGTCGCCAAAGGCGGGCTCGCCACTACTGATGCGGCCCTGATTACAGCAAAACGCGGTATTGCCCGCGACCAGAAATACTATGCCGAGTTCTCCGACTCGAGCCCAACCGGTCAATTAAACCTTGCTTATGACTTAAACGACGACCAGCTGGTCTATCTGAACTGGGCCCGTGGTTACAAATCCGGTGGTATTAATGCGGCCGGCATTCCAACCGACGCTGCCGGTAACCCGTCACTGGTCAGCGCCACAGTGCAGCCGGAAAAATCCACTACAGTCGAGCTGGGGCTGAAATCACAATGGCTGGAGCGACGCCTCACCACCAACTTCGCGGTCTATGACACCAAAGTCACCGACTATCAGGCCAACGTAGTTGATGCAGGCCCTGGCGCTTTACGTGGTTATCTCGCCAACATCGAAAAAGTCAGCGTGCGGGGTTTTGAATTTGACAGCCGCGCGCAGCTGACGGACAGCTGGTCTGTGTACGCCACTTACGCTTACACCGACGGCCAATATGATTCGTTCCGCAATGGCCCACCACCACTGGAAGAGCTGGCCTCCGGCACGGCCGCCTATGATTTGTCAGGCCGTGATTTACCTGGCGTGTCGAAAAACGCCGGTTCGCTTGGCACTGAATACAGCTGGGGCGGCACTGTCAGCGGTCACTCTTTTAACATCCCCGGTGAATGGTACAGCGCGGCTGATTTGAGCTACCGCTCAGACTGGAACTCAGATGCATCAGTGTCGAAATACCTGATGGTGGAAGCCTCAACGCTGGTCAATTTGCGCCTGGGTTTCAGAACTGACAATGGCACCGACGTATCGATTTATGCCCGCAACGCCTTTGATGAAGACTATTTAAGCTTCCTCAGCATTCAGGCCGGTAACTCCGGTGCTGTGTATGGCCATGTTGGTGATCCACGCAATATCGGTCTGCGCGTCAAAGCTGAATTTTAAGCTGATTTTTAAGCTGATTTAACAACGGGGCCCGGCGCCCAAAACGCCGGGCCTACATACTGAAATAAGGAACGCAGGTTCCACTGGAGCAACATATGAGCAAGTCCCGTATACCACACAACATGGCTACGCTAGTTCTGGCGCTGGGCACAGTTTTCGCCTCACTGGCGGTGACCAGTCTGGCCGTTGCCAGCCAGGCAGAAGCCAAAGAAATTACTTTGCTGAACGTGTCTTACGACCCGACCCGCGAGTTATATCGCGACTATAACCAGGCCTTTGCCAAACATTATCTGGCGAAAACCGGTGACAGCGTCAAAATCGAACAATCGCACGGGGGCTCGGGCAGTCAGTCACGCGCTATCATCGATGGCCTGAAAGCCGACGTCGCCACGCTGGCGCTGGCCGGCGACATTGACCCTATCGCCCGCATCGGCAAACTGTTACCGGAAAACTGGGTCAGCGCCTTGCCAAATAACAGCGCGCCTTACACTTCGACCATCGTGTTTCTGGTGCGTAAAGGCAATCCGAAAAACATCAAAGACTGGGGTGATTTGGTTAAAGATGGCGTCGAAGTCATTACGCCGAATCCAAAAACTTCCGGTGGTGCGCGCTGGAACTACTTAGCGGCCTGGGCCTGGGCACAACAGAACACCGGTACAGCTGAAGGCGCCAAAGCCTTTGTCAGCAAACTCTATACCCACGTGCCGGTGCTGGATTCCGGCGCCCGCGGCTCAACCACTACTTTTGTCCAGCGTGAAATTGGCGACGTGTTGTTATCCTGGGAAAACGAAGCTTTTCTGGCGGTGAATGAATTAGGCCCGGACAAAGTTGAAATCGTCGTGCCTTCAGTATCAGTGCTGGCTGAACCTTCAGTTGCCGTGGTGAAGAAAAACACCGACGCCAAAGGCAGCACTGCTGCTGCGACTGATTATCTGCAGTATCTGTACAGCAAAGAAGGCCAGGAAATCGCCGCGAAACATTATTACCGTCCACGCGATGCTGCAGTTGCCGCCAAATATGCCAAGCAATTCCCGGCCATTAAGCTGGTGGATATCCAAAGTTTCGGCGGTTGGGACAAAGTGCAGCCGGAACATTTTGGCGACGGCGGCATTTTTGATCAGATTTATCAGCGCTGATAATTCACTGGTATTGGCAAAAACATTTGCACATTTTCCGCGCTGGCGCAGTATATAAAATCGATACATTGTCGTGATCACATCACCGCGGCTTTTTAACCGCCTCAGCTTCGGGAGCCTATACATGTCAGAGCGTAAAACCGCCAAAGATTTTCATCCGGAAACCTTACGTTTATTCGATCGTTATGTACACGGCGATATCAGCCGGCGCGACTTTTTGACCGGCACCGCCAAGTTCGCCGTCGCCGGCGTCACGGCGTTATCGATTCTGGAAGCCTTAACGCCTAATTATGCATTGGGCCAGCAGGTGAAACCGGACGACAACACCTTGTCCGCCAGCTTTGTCGAGTTCCCAAGCCCAAATGGCAATGGCACAGTGCGCGGTTATCTGGTGAAGCCAGCCAAAGCCGCAGGGCCTTTACCAGTAGTGCTGGTCGTGCACGAGAACCGCGGCTTAAATCCGCATATTGAAGATGTGGCGCGTCGCTTCGCCAAGGCCGGTTTTATCGCCTTAGCGCCGGACGCACTCTTTACACTGGGTGGTTATCCGGGTGATGAAGACAAAGCCCGTGAGTTATTTGGCAAGCTCGACCAAACCAAAACCCGGCAGGATTTTATTGAGAGCGTGGCTTATCTGCAGAAGCTGCAAGGCGGCAATGGCAAGGTCGGTGTGGTTGGTTTCTGTTATGGCGGCGGTATCGCCAACTTCCTCGCCACTGAAGTACCAACTTTAGCCGCCGCAGTGCCGTTTTATGGCCGGCAAGGGGAGCTGGAGAAAGTCGCGCAAATCAAAGCGCCGCTGCTGATCCACTACGCCAGCACTGACGAACGGGTCAACGCCGGTGCCAAAGCTTACGACGACGCATTAAAAGCCGCCGGCAAAACCGCGCAAAGTTATACCTACCCGGACACTCAGCACGGCTTTCACAACGACACCACACCGCGCTACGACAAAGCCGCAGCGGAACTCGCCTGGCAACGCACAGTGGCGTTTTTTCAGCAGCATCTGAAAGCCTGAAGCATCACGCTTGTGCGATCACCCTCCCGATGACCGGATCTTCTGTCAGATCCGGTTCTTAAAACCACATCAGGCAATCCCGGCCATTTTCTTTGGCTTTGTATAAAGCCAGGTCGGCATCCGCCATTTGCCGGTGCAAATCTTCCACTTCACCGGCTGGCACATAGCGCGCCCCGATGCTGACGGTGACAGACACATCTGCCTCTGCGGTATGCACCACTTCAGCGCTGATCTCCATCCGCAGATTTTCCAGCAACAGGTGCGCCATATCAATTTCGGTATGCTCAATCAGCAATGCGAATTCTTCACCGCCAAGCCGGGCGCCGTAGTCGTCTGAGCGCAGGCAAAACTGCAATTTATGGCCAATCAGCCTGATCACTTCATCGCCAACCGCATGACCGTAGGTGTCGTTGACCCTTTTGAAATTGTCGATGTCGAGGATCGCCAGCACATAGCCGGTGGGACTGTTTTTTAAGCGGGCACAATGTTCGATAAAAGCGCGCCGGTTCGGGATGCCGGTTAAAGGGTCTGTCATCGCCAGATTCTTCAGCTGCTCTTCCGCCCGCACTCGCGCCTGTTCCTGCTCAACTGCATAAAACAAACCGGCCAGCGCGTCGCACAGCGGCTGTAAAAATGCCGCGTCTGCCGGCGTGTAATCGGACAATTTGTTGGCAAGGCCTATCATCCCCACTAACCCGTCTTTGAGCATGATCGGCAGCCCCAGAAACCGGAAGATTTTCGGGTGGCCCGCCGGCGTGCCTTTGGCCGCCGGGTGACTGGCAGGCTCATTACTGATGACCAACGTCTGGCTGGTGATCACTTTGCCAAATAAGTTATCGAAGCGGTCAAAGTACAGTTGCCCCTGCTGATATAACTCGACCAGCTGACTGCTGCGCTCATTCCAGGAAATCTCGGTAATGGCATGAATAAAAAGACTATTTTTATCGTTATGCAGGCGCATCTGACCAATAAAAGCAAACTGGCTGTCGGCGATCTCCGTCAATTCTGCCAGCACTGCACGGCAGGCTTCAGACAAATTACCGCTACGCAGATACATGGCCTGGGCTTTGTTGATAAAACTCAGCAGTTGGCGTTGTTTGGTTTCCAGCAGCGCCATTTCTTTTTTCACTGTGATGTCGCGGTGAGTGCCGGCCAGGCGCACCGGCTGCTGCTGGCTGTCCCGTTCCACCACCTTGCCGTAAGTTTCAATCCAGACCCAATGGCCGTCCTGATGTTTCATCCGGTACACCGTATTAAACACCGGCGTCTGTCCGGCCAAATGGCGCTGTAGTTCAGCGTCCAGTCCGGCCTGGTCGGCCGGATGAATCAACTGACGCCAGAACAAACTGCTGTTATCAAACAGTTCATAATCCAGCCCCAGCATCTCACACCAGCGCCGGTTCACTTTGCTGACGTCCAACTGAATGTTCCAGTCCCAGGTACCAAGGCCGGATGCATCCAGCAATAACCGCATCTGCTGATTGGTTTCCGTCAGCTTGGTTTCAGTGTAACGATTGGCGGTGTGGTCGATTAGCATCGCATGGATGGCATCAAGCCGGCCGTCACTGCTAAAAAACGCGCGGGAAATCAGCTTGACCCAAAACAGCTTGTGATTCGGTGATTTGATCTGAAAATGCGCTTCCGCGGCGGCAACCCCAGCCTGATGATTACTCAGCAGGAAATTAAAATCATTGAGACTGGCAGGGACGATAAAGTCTTCAAAGATCGCCTGTTTCTGCCGCAGAGCTTCAGCCGGCAGGTCAAATAATGTATCGATATTGCCGGACACATGCGTCAGTGTCAGCCCATGCAAATTGCGCCATTGCATCAGCACCGCCGGCGATTGCTCCAGCAAACGCTGTTCCCGAGCCAGCTGTTTGTGCTGATGCCAGAGTGTCAGGTAGTGAGAGACGTGTGCACTGACTTTTTCCAGCAATGCCAGCTGCCCGGCACTGATGTTGCGTGGTACGCGGTCAATCACACAGACGGCACCGACCGGCACCTGATTCAGCGCCAATGGCACACCGGCATAAAAGCGGATATGCGGCGCACCGGTGACCAGCGGGTTATGCTGAAAATCAGCATGCCTGCTGGCATCCTCCACCACCAGTGGTGCATCTTGCGCCACTACATGGGCACAAAAGGCATCTTCCAGCCGGGTCCGATCTGCCCCCAGACCATAGCGGGCTTTAAAAAACTGGAAATCCGCGCCAATCAGACTGACCAGCGCGATAGGGGCATCAAATAATTGCGCCAGCGCTGCCAATAACTGATTCAGGCTCGGGTCTTCGTCCGCCACCTGCAGCGAATACTCGGCAATGGTATCTAAGCGCGTCATTTCATTCATACATCAGTCTCAACATCTACCCTGATTGTGCGGACTTGCCACAGTAGTTTTCCGTACGCTTCTGGCAAAATTAGCAGCCACCACTGCAGTTACCAGTAAAGCCATTAAAAATTTGTCGTTATTTCCGCCACTAGAGCACCATATAGTTTAATAAGCGAACAGCAGAGCAGCCTGAAATTGCCTCAGGCAAGGCGACACGGCGAAGGAATAGTGGTGCTCTTTCGAGCTGTGGCAACGCCGCATGAGGCAATTGCAGGCGCTCCCGGACGGGCGATAGCAGAATGGCCGCATGCGGCGTTAAATTTTCTCGCTTTAGAACCACTAAAGCTTCAAAAATCTGCCTTGCCTGCGACCATTCTGCTTATCGCTGCTGCCGCTTTTTTAAACTATATGGTGCTCTAAGGGCTGTTGATGTTTTTCATCCACTTAGAAAATTCTCTAATTTAACCGCTGCTAAATCCAGCATTTATTCAAAATTTATCCTGCGGATATCAAGCTGCCTGATGACAGTTTTGTTGCTTTAACTGCGCACCGACAGCGTTGTCATCGCGGCGTAATGATGGCTGGAGCTGCACAACACACCGACAAATAACAACAATGGTTCTCCACAGGAAGCAACAAGATGACATCCAACAATACGCAGCGCGCCTTACAGCCGGGCAAAGCGCTTTCTCGCCCACTCAGTCTTTGTGCACTGGCAGTTCTGATCGCCATGTGCGGCACCACAGTCACAGCGCAAACTGCACCAGCACAAAGCAGCCGTTATATTGTGGTACTTAAAGCCGGTGCCAAACTCGAAGGTGCCGGTGCCCGGCAAATCCAGCAACAGGCAGCACAACGCCTGGCGCAATTCGCCGGTGCTTTGCAACTGGAACCTAAGCTGACAGTACCGGAACAAAACCTTATCAGCGTTGAACTGACACCAGAGCAACTGCAAAAAGTAAAAGCCAATCCGCAAGTGACGTTGGTAGAGGAAGACCCGATCCGCTATCTGCTGGCCGAATCCACCCCTTATGGCATTGAGATGGTCAAAGCACTACAGGTACCGGACAACCTGGTCAGTAACCGCAAGGTCTGTATCCTGGATACCGGCTATACGCTGAATCATCCGGACCTGATCAACAGCGGTGTCACCGGTGACGATGGTTATGGCAGCAACGACACCGGCAACTGGTACGAAGACGGCAATGGGCATGGCACCCATGTCGCCGGCACCATTGCCGCGGTGGGCGGCAACAATCAGGGGGTTGTCGGCGTTAATCGCAATGGCCAGCTCAAGCTGCATATCGTCAAAGTGTTTAATAATGCCGGCAACTGGGCCTATGGCTCAGATCTGATTGCGGCCATCGGCCAGTGTCAGGCCGCAGGCGCCAATGTCACCAGTATGAGCCTTGGCGGCAGCGGTCAATCCACCGCCGAACGCAATGCATTTGCCCAGAGTTATGCCGCGGGTATGCTGCATATCGCCGCAGCCGGTAACGCCGGCAACAGCACTTTGTCTTATCCGGCGTCATATGAGGCCGTAGTGTCGGTCGCTGCGGTCGACAGCAGCGGCGCCAAAGCCAGTTTCTCGCAGTATAACAATCAGGTGGAAATCGCCGCGCCTGGCGTCGGTGTCAATTCGACCTGGCGCGACGGCGGCTATAAATCTATCAGCGGCACTTCGATGGCGACACCGCATGTGTCCGGTGTCGCAGCGCTGGTGTGGAGTCATTATCCGCAGTGCAGTAACACACAAATCCGTAATGCACTGAACAAAACCGCCGTGGATAAAGGCACCACCGGCCGCGACGTCAATTTTGGCTTTGGCATCATCAATGCCAAAGCGGCTTATGATTACCTGGCCGGCGGTTGTGACGGCGGCGGCACTGGCCAGAATCAGGCACCGGTGGCGAAGTTCAGCGCCGCGATTAACGGCCGCACTGTGACACTGACCAATCAGTCGACCGACGACAAAGCAGTCGTTTCCAGCAGCTGGACTTTGGGCGATGGCAACAGCTCCAGCGCCAATGCGCCGACTCATACTTATGCCGCCGATGGTAGTTACACTGTAACGCTGACCGTCAAAGACACCGAAGGCTTAAGCCACAGCAGCAGCCAGACGCTGACAGTGTCCGGTGGCTCTAACACCGGCTGTAGCGGCCTGCCCACCTGGTCCGCCAGCGGTATCTATGTGGCCGGCAACAGCGTGGCGCATCAGGGGGTGAAATACACCGCGAAATGGTGGACGCAAGGAGAAAATCCGGCGCAGAAATCCGGTCAGTGGGACGTGTGGAAAAACAACGGCAGCTGTCAGTAATTTCAACTGCCCACTCTGTGCAGGGCCTTCGGGCCCTGTTTTTGCTTTTAATCCCGGCTGCTCAGTGCCTGCCAGACTTGCCAGACCTGATCGCGCTCCGACGGGTCATAAATATCCAGCAACAGCTGTTTAAATTCCGGCTGCCGGCTAAATTGCAAAATCGCACTGTCCAGTTGTTGCAGGACAGCTGCAGTTTCAGCATCCCTTTTGCAGGCGAAATAGGCCAGTGCATAAGGGTCGGCTTCTTTGATGCGAAAACTTTGCAGCGCCGCCAGTTCGGCTTTGTTTAAGGCGGCCGGATACTCCAGCACCAGATCGGCATAGCCTTTTTGCAACATCGGTATGGTATCGCCAAAGCGCGACACTTTGGCGGTTTTGACATAAGCCGGATTCTGCCGCCGGTACCCGGTAAGGATCGGGTCCATCGCCACGCCATAACTCCGGCCGTCTTCGCTGACCAGCACCGGCGGATTGGTCAGCGCCAGCAACTGTTGCAGACTGACCCGGCCGTCTTTGTCCTGCAGCGCTTTTAACCGTCCAACCCAGGGCGAGCCGGTTTTCACCATTAACCGGATGTCCGGCGCGATGATATAAGGCTTACTGAATAAAAAATCCCGTTGTCGCTGTGCTGTTTTACGCACACCAACCACACAAGCGCCGGGTCGGCTTTGCAGCTCGGCAAAAGCCCGGTTCAGACTCACAGATTCGATTTTATAAGGGGCGGGATAAAACTTCAGCACCTGCTGCACCATGATAACCGGCGCATAACCAGGTGTTGCATGCTCAAATAACTGGACCGGCAAGGCAGACAGCAACATCAGCTCGGCAGCAGCAGCTCCGGCGCTGCACAGAAAACAAAAGCCGGCTATCCACTTACCCATCAGTTTCTCCCTTTTGCCAGGGGTTGTTGCAGTTCAGTGTATCTGTCCGGGCAGCCCTGTCAAAACCGGATTGACTCAGTGCAGTTGCACACCATGTTGCAACAGCAGCCGCAGCTGGTCCACTGGCAGTGGTTTGGCAATCAGATAACCCTGAATGCGCTGGCAACCCATCTGTTGCAGCGCCGCCAGCTGTTCATGCGTTTCAACGCCTTCAGCGACCAGCACCAGATCCAGCGCATGCGCCAGCGCGCAAATCGCCTGGACTATCTGGGCACTGCGGCTGTCGTTATTCATATGCGCCACAAAAGCCCGGTCGATTTTCAGGCAATTCAGCGGCAGTTCTTTTAACCGGCTTAACGACGAATAGCCGGTACCAAAATCATCCAGCGCGATAGAAGCGCCAAGTGCCTGCAGCTGATGCAGGCAAGCTTCCAGCCGCTCTGACTGCATAAAGGCGGTCTCGGTCAGTTCGAATTGCAAACGCGGCCACAAGCCATGCGGCGCAAAAAAGGTTTGTAGCCGTTCCACCAGCTGACCGTCGTCAAACTGGCGCACTGACAGATTCAGCGCCAGATAAAACGCCGGAGAGATTAACCCTTGCAACAATTCAAAATCCTTTAACACCTGTACACACAACCAATCCGACAATTCCTGAATGAGGTTGCACTGCTCCGCCAGTTTAATAAAACGGTCCGGTGCTATTGCGCCAAGTTGTGGATGTTGCCAGCGCATCAATGCTTCCACCCCAACAATCTGTAAATTAACAGAATCAACAATGGGCTGATAATGCACCGCCAGCTGAGGTTGTGACATCGGTGCCTGCAACGCCAGTTTTAAATCCCGCTCCAGCCGCACCCGCAAGTGGGCTTTTTCCGACAAATAAGGGTTAAAAAACATATAACGGTCACGGCCGGCATCTTTGGCAGCAAACATCGCCAGATCAGCGCATTTTAATAAACCGGTATAGTCCGGCGCATCGTTGGGATAACAGGCGATGCCTATACTGGCGGAAATACTGACCTGAGTATCGCCCAGCTGCAAATCGGCAGAAATGCTGCTCAGCAGTTTTTCTGCCACGGCATAACAATCCATCGGACCACGGATATCCGGGGTTATCAGCACAAATTCATCACCGCCAACCCGCACCGCCACATCGCCAGCTCTGGTACAGAGCAAAATCCGGCTGGCTACTTCCTGCAGCAATAAATCACCGACATGGTGTCCCAGCGTGTCATTGACCAGCTTAAAGCCATCCAGGTCGAGATACAGGATGCCCAGCATAGTGCCGGCGCGGCGTGCCCGCTCAATTTCAGTATTCAGTACGGTTTCAAGTTTACGTCTGTTCCCAAGGCCGGTCAGGTGATCAAGATTCACCAGCGTGACCAGATGCTCCTCAGCCCGGCGCAGTGCACTGATGTCGGAGAACATCAGCACATAATGATTACGCCGGCCACGTGTCATCGGGGCCCGCACGCGGCACAAATGCTGCCAGGCCGGAAATACCGACCCGTCCTGGCGCTGACAAACCACTTCACCGCTCCAGTGCGTTGCGCTGAGTTCATGCAGCTGTGGCGTTGCCAGTTCCGCTGACGCCGGCGGATACAAAAACTGTTGTGGCGACAAACCACGGATACTGCTGAGACTATAGCCACTGATCCGGCTAAAGGCCGGATTGGCCAGCACCACAGCGCCCTTCTCATCCAGCACCAGAATGGCTTCGGCCGTAGTACTGAAGACGGCATGAGCCTGGCGCAGCTGCAGCTCATGCTGTTGCTGGCGCGACACATCTTCCATCACGCCAAGCAAAACAGGGCTGTTGCGGTCAGTCAGCACCTGTGGCTGTGCATGGACTTGCAAAAATCTTGTAGTATCGCCGGCACGGGCCTGAAACACCCCGCTAAACGCCTTGCCGGATTGCAGTAATTTGTCCAGCCGGTCCTGTTCTGTGCGGGCCATCAGGCTGTGTAACGTCAGCGGCTGCACCAGCGATATCGCTTCTAACGGGCCATGCAATTCCAGCGCGCCGCTACTGAGGTCCAGCTCAAAATAACTGAGCCGTGCTGCCGCCAACGCCAGTTTCAGACGCTGTTCAGAACGGTGGCAAATAAGCTCCGCTTTGTGTTTATTCGCCGCCATCCGCAGAGTCGC
>CAMLNG010000055.1 GCA_946481195.1 uncultured Chromatiaceae bacterium | reverse complement strand
CCACAGTCAGCTCTGTCCAGCACTTCAGTCAAAAACTCCAGCTCGCTTAAGGTCGAAGCCGGCGTGTCGTAATAAGAAATATTCTCCAGCACCAGCTCCTGCTCCAGCATGTCCTGCACCTGGCGGATACGCGGCACCAGATAATCAATGGCTTGCTGACAGAATGGTACCGGCATCAGGTCATACAAATGACCTAGTCCGGAGCAATAACTGAGATGCTCGCTGTAAAGCTGGACCTGATGCTGGCGGAAAAACTGTTTCAGCTGCGTCAAAAACTGCAGATCCAAAGGATCAGGCCCGGCGATAGATAAAGACAGACCGTGGCAAATCAGCGGATATTGCGCGGCAACTTCAGCAAACTGACGTTGCAGTGCTCCGCCGAATGGGACCCAGTTTTCCGGCGCCACTTCGATAAAATCGATGCCTTGCCCGCCTTGTTGCCCACCTTGTAACAAAGGGGCGAGCAACTCACGCCGCAGCCCAAGCCCCACCCCTTTAAGTTTTGGCATCTTAGTTCATGCCACCACATTTGCCTTCTTTGGCTTTGTCTGTAGCTGCTTTTTTATCGCCGCCACACTTACCTTCACCACATTTGCCTTCTTTGGCTTTATCAGCGCTGGCAGCTGCTTTTTTATCGCCACCGCATTTGCCTTCGCCACATTTGCCCTCACCGCATTTGCCTTCTTTGGCTTTTTCAGTGCCGGCTTTAGGATCTGCCGCTTGTTGTGCTGCACCATCTGGTGTCTGCTGGTATCCGCTGCTCAGTTCTGTCGCCTGAAACGCCTGAGCGGTACCGCTTAAACCGGCCAGGGCTGATAACATTAAACCACCTAAGGCTGCTTTTACTTTTTGCTGTTGATTCATCTGCTTTATCCTTTTGTTGTTTGACTCATTTGGTTTGTTTTACCGGTTTGTTACCGACCGATATCAGACCAGACCGTAGCACTGTGGATTTTATTTCCGCCGAGCATAATAAAATTTTCGTTGACCCGAAAGCTTTGCCACGCGCTCAGCGGGGAGTTGAATGTGACAAAAGGGCAACGCAGAAAATTTTACAGCAACCGCAACAGGCTTTGATCTGCATCAGCACAACAGCAGGCGGCTTTTGCCACACTGCAGACTCATTCTTCTTTCACCGCTGAGGATGTTATGCCTAAGTCGCTTTTTCCGGAATTACGTGGTCAGTTACAGCAGGAACTTCAGCAGCTGCGTCAGGACATTTTTTCTTATTTGCAACGGGACCATGCCGGCGAATTTGACCATTTATTGTTGCAGCTGGAGCATCAGGCGCTCAGTCTCTGGCCAGAATTATTAAGGCACTGGCTAACGCCGGAGCTGGAACAAAAAACCCGCAGGCTGGAGCTGGTCCAGGCGGCGCTGATTCAAATGGATATGGGATTATACGGGCTGTGTTCAGATTGCGAAGCGCGCATTGAACGCGAATTGTTGCAACAAGACCCGGCGCGACAACGCTGCGCCCGATGCGAACGGTTACAGCAAGACAGCAAAAACAGGGCCAGATGCTGACATTGCAGCAAGCCGGTGCGAAGAGCTGGCCGCTGTGGCTGATATTCTGTTAATTTAACGCCATTCTGTTTTGAACTCAGTATTGACGATGCACGCTCAGCAACTTCTCCAGGCCGCAGTTTCCGCTTTTAGTCAGGGCCAGCAAGCCCGGGCCACGCAGTTAGCGCTCCAAACGTTACAGTTGCTTCCGGAACAGCCAGATGCGCTGCATCTGCTGGCCCTGTGTGCACGGCACCAAAATAACACAGAACTGGCACTGCAATATTTCAAACGTAGTCTGCAGGCGGGCCCTTCTCAAAGCGCAGTCTGGTCAAATTACGGCAATTTATTACAACAGCTCGACCAGTTAGAAGGTGCAGAACAGGCCTATCAGCAGGCGTTGAGACTTGCACCGCATCAGGCTGACAGCTGGCTCAATGCCGGCTTACTTGCCCTGCGTCAGCAACAACCACAGCTAGCTCAGGACCGGTTACAAAAAGCCGTGCAACTGAGACCTGAAGACCCACGCGCCTATGCGCCACTGGCCAGTAGCCTGGCGCAGCTCGAACAGGTTGGAGCCGCACTGCAGCTGTTGGAACAGGCACTATTACGCTGGCCAGGACAAACTCAATTGTTGTGGCAAAAGGCTCAGCTGCTGCGGGAAAAACAGCAGCCTGCTGCCGCGGCAGACATCATTCGACAGCTGCTCGCAGCATCGCCCGAGCAGGCTGAATTGTATTTTATGGCCGGCTGCCTGCAGCATGATTTGGGCAATGACGCTGGTGCTGAAGCGGCATTATTAGATGCCATCAGGTTACAACCATTGCATATCGGTGCACATGAGGCGCTCAATCAGCTGTATTGGCAACAACAGGATCTCACGCAATTCCTGCAACTGACCCGGCAAACACTGGCATCTAACCCGCAAGCCTTAAACCTGCGCTACGCGCTGGCCGCCTTGTTGATCCAGTCCGGTGACAACGCCGCAGCCAGTCATTTACTGCAAGACGGCATTGCTTTACATGGCCGGCAAGCGGATTTGTTGCATGCCCTCGGCGTGCAACTGGCCAAACAAGGGGATTTAACAGCTGCCGCAGCCTTGACAGCAGAAGCACTGCAACAGCAGATGCCACCGGCATTCCGGGTCCGGGCCCTCATCGACGCCGCCAATTACGCTATCAGGCAACAGCAGCTGGCACAGGCCGAGCTATTGCTGCAGCAGGCCAGAGAAATTAGCCCGCACGACCAGGAAATTTGGGCCTATCTGGGCACCTGCTGGCGCTTGCAGGGCGATGCAAAAAACCATTGGCTGAATAACTACCCGTTATTGATTGATGCCAGACCGCTGCCCACTCCAGCCGGTTATCAGAATCTGGCCGAGTTTCTGGCGGTACTGAATCCGGTAATTCGGCGTTTACATACCAGTACAAGGCAGCCACTGGATCAAAGTGTAAGAGGTGGCACCCAAACGCTCGGCAGGCTTTTAGCTGAGCCGGATCCAGTGATCCAGCAGTTTCGTGTGGTATTAGAACAACGGATCCATGAGTATCTGCAGCGACTGCCTGCTGATACTCAGCACCCGCTACTGAGCCGTAACAGCGGTAAATTCCGCTTTTCCGGCAGCTGGTCAGTGCGGCTTGGTAATGATGGATTTCATACCAACCACGTGCATCCGCAAGGCTGGTTGTCGGCCTGCACTTATCTGGAATTACCGGACTGTATCCGACCGGACGACCCACAGCGGCAAGGCTGGTTGAAACTCGGCGAAACATCGCTTGAACTCGGCTTGCAGGAACAAGTGGCGCAGGCCATTTGCCCGACGCCAGGCCTGGTGGTGTTATTCCCCAGTTTTGTCTGGCACGGCACTTATCCGTTTCACAGCGAGGCGGGTCCGTTTCACCGCGAAGCGCGTCCGCTTCAGACCGAAGCTGGCAATAGCTACCGGATGACAGCCCCCTGCGACATCATGCCGGTCTGATTTTATTCAGACTGCATGACCATCTGCATCAATCAAACCCGCGGCAAAAAGCTTTGCCCGCACTGGTTGCAATTCTTCGGCAAACTGCCGCCATTTTTGCACTGATTTTTGATGGATAGGTTGGCGCACCTGGGCTGCGCTGGCCGTGGTTGAAGCAGATTTCGCCTGATGAAAGGCCAGTAAATCCTGCTGCCAGGGCAAACCACACCAATCCAGGATGCGTTTGGCCTGCAGTTCCGGCTCTGCCACAACCTGCTCATAATGCACATCAAGGATCTGGCCCGGCAGCACCTGATGCCAGTGTGCCATTAGCTTTTTGTATTCGATAAAATAATCCGCCAGTTCGTCCAGTTGATAAGAAAACGAATAAACCTGATTAAACAGCGTTTTATAAATAGCAAAACAGGTATCAAGCGGATCTCTGACCAAATGGATGATCCGAGCCTGCGGCAATGCCTTTTTAATCAGACCGGTATAAATAAAATTAAACGGCAGTTTATCGATGAAAATCGGTTTGCCTTGTGCCATCGCTGCGGCCTGTTGCAGATAACGCGCACCAAGCGCCGGATAATCCAGTTGCAGCGCAGCTTCTACCAGTGACTGCCGGCCTTGCACTTGCCGCGCGGCCTGCGCTACTTCCAGCGGGAAGTCCGGAAACTCACCGATAGACACGACGTCAGGATGTTGTCCCAGTATGCGCTCAACCAAAGTTGTGCCGGTACGCGGCATGCCCAGAATAAAAATCGGCCGCAGCTCTGCAGGCGCTTCAGTCGCTGCGACCGGAGCGGCCTTGGCATTGGGAGCGGCAAAAAATTCCGCGTTAAAATGCCGGCGCATCGCAGCGAAAGTAGCGAACTCAGTTGCTGCATTATATTGCAACTGCTGGCGTTTGCGGGTTGCCGCCTGACGCAATGCAGCAAAAGCACTTGCATACTGTCCGGTGTCTTCCAGTTCCTTCGCCAGCGCATAACCTGCACCAACGGCATCCTGTGGCTGCATGGCAGGTTGTGCCAGCCGCTGTTGCAAATCCGCAATATGGTTATGTTCTGCTGTTGCCGTCTGAGTGGCAGAGCGTAAATGCAGTACGTTACCGGCCAGAGGCAGTTGCTCCAGTACTCTGGCAAGATTTCCGCGCGACGCTGTCATTTGATTTAAGAAAAACTGTGCCAGGGCTAAATCAAAGCGCAGACCGGCATGTTGCGGTGCCCATGCTACCGCTTGTTCTAACCAGGGTAACGCTGCGGCCGGGTCATCCAAAGCGCTGAACACCGCAGCAACAGCGCGGTAAAAACCGGCGTCCTGTATCGGCTTTTCTGCCACCAATGCCAGCGCCTGCCGACATTCCTGCCGGCGCCGCTCGGCCAGATAATACTGTGCCAATCGCAGGGCTGCGGCAGCCTGCTCGTCCTTGTACTGGCAAATCCATGCAAACAACTGCTGCAATTTTTCATCATCGCGGCGCTGCAACGCCAGTTCCAACGCCAGTTGGCGCCACTGCGGATGATCTAGCCGGTGTTGCTGTAAGAAAACATCAACCCAATCGAATTGCTGCTGGCGTAATGCCTGATAGGCCTGAGGTAACAGCTGTAAAAACGACGACAACACTGCAGAAGACATACAAATTCCAACGGCGAAAAGCCTGTTTCAAAAAGCCAGGCCTACGGCAAGAATGTTCCCGCACGGGCCCGACATTAAAAATGCTTAAAAAAAAGCCGGCATCAGCCGGCTTTTTCAGGGTTCAGCTTCGGATTAGAAGCGAACTGTTACGCTGGCGTGCAGGTAACGACCCAGTGTGTCGTAGTAACCTGATACGGTGTTCGCGTTTGTAGACAGAGTCAGACCAACCATTGGTGGCTCTTTGTCCAGTACGTTGTTCACACCAGCCAGTAAGCTAACATGGTCGTTCAGGTCAAATGAACCGACTAAGTCCAGGTAGCTCTGTGCACTGATACCGTTCGGGATCAGCTTGTCAGTTGTACCTTTGTAGTCCACTTTGCCATAGTAACGCCATTTCGCAGTAGCTGACCACCAGTCACCTGTGGTGTAGCTGGCTGACAGAGTGTGACGCCATTTCGGCTGAGCGAAACAGTCAACGCTGACGTTACCAGAACAGTCATAAGTTGCTGAAGAGTTGCCTGGCAGTGATTCGTACTCTTTCTTCATGTTGATAGAGCCGATCATCTTCACAGTCAGCTTACCACCGAACACTTCCTGTTCGTAGTTTGAGCTGACGTCAATACCACGCCAGTGACGGCTTGCTAAGTTGATGTTGGTTGCCTGAACATAACCAGCAGTACCTAACCACAGGCTGCCGTTAGGAGCACGAACTACGTTGTTACAGAATGCAGCAACACCGGTCAGAGCACACTGGTCAACAGTCAGCTGAGCAGACACGTTACCGATAACTTCGTCCAGCTGGATATCCCAGTAGTCGATTGACAGGTTCAGGTTGTCCAGAGGCTGACCAACCACACCGAATGACATAGTGTCAGCGATTTCTGGTTTCAGCTCTAAGTTACCACCGAAAATACCATTGTATTGACCTGCTGGGCTTGCAGAAATTTTGCCGTATTGCGCTGCAGAAACACCAGTATTAGCACATTGTGCTGCAGTGTATTTCGGAGTTGCGCCTGAACAGCCGTCAGTACCGCCCCACAGACCGTTAGTTTGTGGTGCGAACAGTTCACCTACGTTAGGTGCACGAACTGCGCGGTTGTAGCTGGCGCGGATTTTCCAGTCGTCAATCGGTGTCCAGTCCAGTTCAGCTTTGTAAGTTGGCTCGCTGCCTGAAGTTGAGTAATCTGAATAACGACCACCCAGACCTAAAGTCACGTCTTTGAAGATACCGAAATCTTCAACCAGCGGGATGCTTAATTCACCGAACACTTCTTTCACGGTGTAACCACCTTCGATAGAAGAGGTCTGACCGCCCTGACCTAACAGTAAGCCTTTGGCGAATACTTCGTCCGCAGTACGTTCGAATTTGTTTTCACGGTGTTCAACACCGATAACAGCAGCGACTGGCATAGAGTGTGACGGCAGGTTAAAGCCAAGCTCACCAGAAGCGAAACCGTTCAGGATAGTTTCTGAAGTCACACCTTTCATGACTGCAGTACCAGTCAGGTTACCAGCCTGAGCTGATGTAATACCCTGATACTTGAACACTTGGTAAGGGATACATGAACCAGTACATGGATCTGCACCTTCAGCACCTAAAGCTTGCGCGATACGTGGGCCGAAGAAGTCGTTCAGGTAAGCAACACCAGAAGTGGTGACGCCGTGCTGGAATGACACGTCATATGACCATGTATCGTTGATGATACCTTCTGTACCAGTCACGATACGGAAAGAGGTGTGTTCCAGGTCTGACTGACGTGGGCCACCTTCAACGTTCCGTTTACCGATGTATGCAGCGATAGTTTCGACATCGTTACCGAACGCAGAGCGGAACTGGGCACGTTGTGCATCGCTGAACAGCGGGTTGTTGATATCTAAGTGATATTCTTCAGCGTAGAAAGTACCTGATTCAGCAATTTGCGCCACAGTACGGTCGTTCATGAACGACACTTCTAAGTACGGACGAACATATTCGCTGATTTCATAGTTGGCGAACGCACCTAAAGTGTAACGCTCGTCCGGACGCATGAAGTGGTTGATTGGCGCGTAGTTATATACGTTGCCAGAAGAAGGAATGAACTGGCTGCTTGAGTTCAGTGTCCAGAATTTCTCCTGATCGTAATCCGTTTCACCGTTTACTACCGGATAGAAATAGAAGTTTGGCACGATGGCGTTACCAGAACCACCACAACCTGTACCTGGATCGTTCAGCGCACAGCTTGAATAGTCACGGGCTGACTGACGCAGCTCGTCAACCTGACGCCATGTAGCATAAGCAGTCACATGACCTTTAGAACCTAATGAACCACCCATGGTCAGGTCGATATTGCCGGTTTTACCGTCAATACCTGAGCTGCCTGTAGGGTACTCAAACTTACGTTTGTCCATCAGACCCTGAATATATTTGTTGTCGTTGTCGTGCTGGTAACCTGAACCACCTAAGGTCAGTTCCATGCCTTCGAAATCTTTTTTCATTACGAAGTTCACAACACCCGCAACAGCGTCTGCACCATAAGTTGCAGAACCACCACCGGTCAGCACTTCGACGCGCTCAACCAGGGCTGAAGGGATTTGGTTAACGTCAGCAGCACCGGCGTTATAGATACCGCCTGGTTGCAGACGACGGCCGTTCACCAGAACTAAGGTACGCTGTGCACCCAGACCACGTAAGACCAGTGGCGCGTTACCAGAAGCGCCGTTTGCCTGGAATGAAGTTTCTGAGGCTTCGATTTGTGGCAGGCTGTTCATCAGGTCTTCGATTTTGGTGAAACCTGACAGTTTGATGTCTTCAGATGAAGTGATTTGAACCGGGCTTGCAGTTTCAACGTCAACACGTTTAATCCGCGAACCTGTTACTTCAATCCGTTCAACTTTATCTTTTGCTTCTTCCGTCTGCTCCTGAGCAGACACTGAGGCTGAGGTAAAAGCCGCAGTTGAAGCAGCACCGAATGCAAGGGCAATACGCACGGCATTTGCTGTTTTATTGTTACTAAACATTATTATCTCCCTGGACCACTTAGCAGTGATTTTGTTGTCTGTAAGTCAACTGGCATCGCCCGTAATACCGGTAGTTCGGGCAATTTTTTCCGCGATGTGCGGAAACTGACCACTGGATAATAAGAGTATTTTTTTGCATGGGTCAACCGCTTTTACACAAATTCCTGGTCTATTCAGTGGGGAGCAGGAACTTATTTCAATAACCGTAGTCGCGTGTTTTTTTGCTACTTGACAAATATTCTGATGAAAGGAAAACCGCTTCAGGTAAATATGTTTACAGAATGATAAATTGTTACATTTGTTTGGTTAAATTCAGCAAATTAGCGTCGTCGTCGACAGAAGAAGTTTGGCAAACTGATTGCACACAAAATAACCGCGTAAATTTTTTAGTACATCCTTCCTATACATGTTTTTGATGACCGCAGCTTCTTTCGCAAACCTTTGTTTCGAATACGATCACAGTAAACAGATACAACTGCACTTTCAAAGGACAAACCTAGTCATTCAAGCCACCAAAGTTGGAAGTGCTGGATGTTTTTTCCTGGCTAAGGTCCAAAAAGCAAAACACCCGCTGCTGCGGGTGTTTTATCGGGTTCAATTTTGCTAAAAGCTACTCAGCGTTTAACGCGATCAATGCATCAGTGTAATCATAAGTGACTATCAGGTGTTGCAGCAAATCTAAGCCAAGCACACCATCCGGTAATACTGCTTTATTGACGTAAGTTCCTGTCTTGTCGCCGCGTTTTACTGCCGGGTATAAGCGTTTGCCATTTTCAGTTTCGACGCCCAAAAGCACTCCTTCCAGTTCAAACGGGCCGATCTTCAGCGTATCGACCGTATAAAACTCAGCGGCTGCCGGTAATGTTTTTGCGATCAGGCTACTATCGCCAGCATAAGCTTTTGTTAAAGCTTTCAGCTTTGTCGCAGTTTCACGAGTTGTTAGTACACCAGCACCATTGGTGAAATCGAGTGTCAGCCATAACGGCTGACCATTCAGGACCACTTTGACCGCACGCGCAGACTGGTCATTTGATTTAATTGACTGCGCACCAAAAGTGCTTGCGACCTTAGAGTCGACCTGCGGTCGCATTTCCGTATTCGCTACTTTTTTCATGTTCAAATCTTTTCGGCCGATCAAACGCATCTTCCGTTTCGGGAAATCAATCTGAACAATATAGCTGCGGAAAAATGGAATGCCGAGCACCAGAGAAGCCCGGTCTCGTGCATCGGCGATCATGTCATTAAACGTCAAATCGACACCAAAAATACCTACTTTTACTTGTTGAAAAACTTCAGCGTTCCGTTCGCCATTGTCATCACGAAAAACAGTAACACCGGTTTGGCGCAACTGCTGTTTGTTACCTGCAACAAAACCAGGCGATAGCATGTTGACACGGGATGTGGGATCCAGGATGGCATTACCGGGCTGACCGTTAATAACTACCGGAAACTGAATTGCATTATCTTTAAGTTCAAAGTCGAGCCACTCTGTCGTGGCTGCCTGCACGGCTCCGGTTAAAAACACCAGAATTACCAAACCAAATTTAAGCATCATTCACTCCTGATTAAATGCTGAAAGTTTTGTCTGCCGTCGGTTTTAATATAATTTCCCCGGCGATGAAACTACAAAATTGTAACAAACTGAGAGAGCTGATTCGTACTGCGCTTGCATCCTAACGGCTGAACTATTTTGCCAGATCCCCGCGGGCAAAAAAAAACCGCTCATTTGAGCGGTTTTTGTCACTTTTTACACTGATTCAGGTCAAGCTGCTATAGCCGCCGTTATCAGAACTTAGTGCTGAAACCGAAGTACGCAAAGCGGCCTTGGTTAGCAAACAGTTGCTGATCGTAGAACGGCCAGGCGTTCCAGGCACTGAACGGAGGATCACGGTCAAACAGGTTGCGGATACCAACGTTCACTGATGTATCAGCAGACACGTTGTAAGTACCGCTCAGGGTAAACTCAGTGTAGCTTGCGCGTTTTAACGGTGTACGTGTGCCGTCAGCCAGCTGATAACCTAACAGGTTACAGGACTTGTTCGCTGTATCACGGCTGTTATAGATATCGTCACCATCGATGTAACGTGCAGACAGTGTTGCTTCGTATTCAGCAACTTCCAGAGTAAACCGGGCATTCCCTGTCAGGTTACCGCCAGTTTTGGTGCTGTCACATAAAGGTTGTGACTTCGAGCTCTGGTTCATATCTTTCAGACGGTATTCTGCACGCAGATTTGTCGTCAGAGTACCGAAACCGATATCTGATTTATCAGTTGCATCCAGAATTAAACCATCAGCTTCACGCTCGTTCAGGTTCTGCAGGTTAGTACGTACATAACCCTGACGCAGCGAATCGTTCACTACCCCCTCTGGTGAGCGGATAACCAGCTCGGTCAGACGACCAGCAGCTTCTTCGTTCAGGATTTCCTGAATACCCAAAGAACCGATGATGTTATCAATTTTCAGGCGCCAGTAATCCAGAGAGAAAGACAGGTTATCGATTGGCTCATATACAATACCAACGGTCGTTGTTTTTGAACGCTCTGAAGTCAGCTCAGGGTTACCACCGCTGCGTGAGTTCAGTTCTTTGACCTGACAGTCAGCGTGTTTGGTCGGGTCACCGCCAGCTGCTACCGCTGCATTACACAGCTTGGTATCGATTGCACGTAACACACCGCTTGACGTTGCCAGGAACAGGTTGCTCAGGTTTGGAGCTTTAAAACCAGAACCTGTTGATGCGCGTAACATCAGCTCGTCAGTTGGACGGTAGGTGATTTTTGTTGAGTAAGTGGTTTGTGAATCATCAGCCAAAGACCAGTCGGCTTTATCGTGACGACCAGCTGCAGTGATTTCAACACTTTCCAGAACTGGTAAAGACAATTCAACAAATGCAGCTTCGTTATGATAAGTACCGCCACCGTTAGAACCGGCGCCACCTAATACTTCACCACGCACTGTCGCTGGGTCAGAAACGTCGTTGTAGTATTCGTTGCGGGCATCGATACCTGTTGCGATACCAACCTGGCCACCACTCAGCTCAAACGGCAACAGACCACTTAACACTAAAGAACCGAAACCAACTGTATATTCAGAAGTCCGGTGGATTTTTGCGTTCAGTGGGTCACAGATTGCTTTTAATGCTGCAGAGCTACAATCGTTGACAACAAACGGGTTCAGTTTGCCTGAAACAAAAGCTTCAGTTGCGCTACTGGTGATCAGGTTACCGGTAGTACCAGCCTGCTGGTTCGTTAAGCGCGAGAAACCGAGGTCACCAGTTAAGGTGTAGTCGTCATTAATGTTGTATTCGAAACCAGAGACCGCTTCATAGGTCTGGTTAGTCACGTCTTTGTTACGGTTACCGAAGTCAAGGAAACGACGAACAACTGTCAGAGATGCTTTACCGGCTTTCAGCTCATCAAGAGCTTGCTGAGCCAGTGCAGCGTTGCCTTTGTAACGGTCATTAAACAGGTAATCAACAACGTATTGTGAAGGTTGTACCTTAGCAGTACCACCCGCCAGTGTTAAACCACCTGGAGCAGCACCGTTAGAGTTCAGCACATAAACGCGGTTGTAACGGAACTGAGCATTCAGTTTCAGGTCGTCGTTATACTGATGCGTGACCTGAGTGAAAATACTCTGCCGATTGGTTTCCGGGTTTGCGAAGTACAGAGGACCCACGTCGTACAAACACTGATTGCTTGAGTTCACCCGGTCTGCCGGGCACGAATCCATTACATCGTTACCCAAAGCGCTGGCAGCAATTGTTGAACCTGCACCTGTAACACGGGAAAGTGTTGTATAACCTGGCGTACCTGATGGACTACGACCTTCGCCGCCTGGGATCACGTTACCATTGGCATCTTTTAATACCGCTGAACTACCGAGGTTGCGGTGTGACATTGGTGTTGCATTTTTTTCGAAATGATCAACAGCAATCATAATGTTGGTTTTGTCACTGGAAGTACCAGCGACGACAGAAACAGTGCCTTCCTGACCATCATGTTCTTCAACACCGAAGCCACCACGGCCTTCAATTTGAATACCTTCGAAATCTTTTTTGGTAATTACGTTAATAACACCGGCAACAGCGTCAGAACCGTAAATCGCAGACGCACCGTCTGACAGTACTTCAATACGTTCTACAGCGGCCATTGGTAACTGGTTGATATCTGTGAAAATACCACCGGCAGAGTTTTTACCAATCCGACGACCATTCAACAGGATCAGAGTATATTCAGGGCTAAAGCCTTTAATACCAACAGAAGAAGCACCACCTGCCTGACTCAGACCTTGAGATTCGTTAAAACCACCAGATGAAGAGGCAGTAGTCCGTAAGAACTCAGCAATTGTTACTGAACCAGTGTCTTTAATATCACCAATATCAAACACAGACACCGGACTGGCTGTTTCAACATCAGCACGTTTAATCCGTGAACCTGTTACTTCAATCCGCTCGACTTCGCGACGGCTGGCGATGCCCGCGCGGGCGAGCAGCTTGGCGATGCGTTCGCCTTCGGGTCTGTCGGGGGCTGGCATGGCGCGCGCCATAACTGTTGAGGGGCGGTTCATCCAGCCTTCCCAATAGTCCAGCGCGCGCTAGGGTTCGCGCGACGAGACGAGGG
>CAMLNG010000054.1 GCA_946481195.1 uncultured Chromatiaceae bacterium | reverse complement strand
GGATTTTCTTTAATCAGGCGAATATGTCCGCCAAAGGCATCCCGCAAATTGCTGTGGTAATGGGCCTTTGTACCGCCGGTGGCGCTTATGTGCCGGCCATGGCCGATGAGTCGATTATCGTCAAAGAACAGGGCACCATTTTCCTCGCCGGCCCGCCGCTGGTGAAAGCCGCTACTGGTGAAGAAGTCAGTGCCGAAGATTTAGGCGGTGCCGATGTGCATTGCCGCATATCCGGCGTCGCCGACCACTATGCACAAAACGACGAACACGCGCTGCAACTGGCGCGTAACGCCGTATCCCGCTTAAACCGTGAAACGCCGGTGCTGCGTGACGTGAAGCCTGTTGAAGAGCCGTTATACGACGCGCAGGAGCTGTATGGCATCGTCGGCACTGACCTGAAAAAGCCGTTTGACGTGCGGGAAGTGATAGCGCGGATTGTCGACGGTTCAGATTTCGATGAATTTAAACAGCTGTATGGCCCGACGCTGGTCTGTGGCTTTGCGCGTATTTTTGGCAATCCGATTGGCATCGTCGCCAATAACGGGATTTTATTTTCTGAATCGGCGCAAAAAGGCGCGCATTTCATTGAACTCTGTTGCCAGCGCAAAATTCCGCTGCTGTTTTTGCAGAACATCACCGGCTTTATGGTCGGCCAGAAATACGAAGCCGAAGGCATTGCCAAACATGGTGCAAAAATGGTGACAGCAGTGTCCTGTGCCAAAGTGCCTAAATTCACTGTGTTAATTGGCGGCTCTTATGGCGCCGGTAACTACGGCATGTGTGGCCGCGCTTACGACCCAACCATGATGTGGATGTGGCCAAATGCGCGCATTTCCGTGATGGGCGGCGAACAGGCTGCCGGTGTGATGGCGCAAGTCACCAAAGACGGTCTGGCCCGCAAAGGCGAAACTCTGTCGCCAGAAGCAGAAGCCGCATTAAAACAGCCGATCATTGCTCAATATGAACAGCAAGGTCACCCCTACTACGCGTCGGCGCGGCTCTGGGACGACGGTATTATCGACCCGGCGCAAAGCCGGATGGTGGTGGGACTGGCATTAGCGGCTGCGCTGAATGCACCGATTGAAGAGACACGCTTTGGCGTGTTCCGGATGTAAGGAGCTGTTGATGTCTATTGTCACCACTGAATTCTTACAATACGGCGCGGAATCAGCTTTTGTCGGGGTGCTGCGGTTAAACCGGCCTGAGCTGCATAACGCTTTTGGCGATCTGATGATCGCCGAACTGATTCAGGCGTTGGACGCCCTCGCCGCCATGCCTGGTTTACGCGTGTTACTGCTGGAATCCACCGGCAAAAACTTTTCGGCCGGCGCCGATTTAAACTGGATGCGCGCCATGGCGCAAAAAGATTATCAGCAGAATCTGACTGATGCCGGCGCTTTGGCGCTGCTGATGCAAAAGCTCAATAGCTTTCCGCTGCCGGTGATTGCGCTGGTGCAAGGCGCGGCTTTTGGCGGCGCTGTCGGTTTGGTCGCCTGCTGTGACATGGCCATTGCCACGCCTAAAGCCAGTTTTTGTTTAAGTGAAGTGAAAATTGGTCTGATCCCCGCGGTGATTAGTCCTTATGTGGTACGGGCTATCGGTGAACGCGCTAGCCGGCGTTATTTCACTACGGCGGAACGCTTTGATACGCAGACTGCCTTACAGCTGGGCCTGATTAGTGAAATCTCTGACAACGAAGAGGCGGGATCCTTACGCACCAAAGCGCAGCCTCTGATTGATGCCATCATCACCAACAGCCCGCAGGCTGTTGGTGCAGCTAAGGCTTTAGTGGCTTATGTCGCCGACGCGCCGCTTGAGGCAGACACTATCGCTGAAACCTCCCGCCGTATTGCTGCCATCCGCGTATCTCCGGAAGGTCAGGAAGGTTTAACGGCATTTTTAGATAAACGCACGCCGGCATGGCAACAGCCTGAAAGCGATAGCCACAGCGAGGAATAGCCCAGATGTTTAGCAAAATACTGATCGCCAACCGCGGCGAAATCGCCTGCCGCGTGATAAAAACCGCCCATCAGCTGGGTATACGCTGCGTGGCGGTGTATTCCGAAGCCGACGCCAACGCACGCCATGTGCAAATGGCCGATGAAGCCTTTTTATTAGGCCCGGCGCCGTCGAAAGATAGCTATTTGCGCGCCGACAAAATCCTCGCTATTGCCAAACAAAGTGGCGCTGAGGCCATTCACCCTGGCTATGGCTTTTTAAGTGAAAACGAAGATTTTGCCAAAGCCTGTGCTGATGCCGGTGTCGTATTCATTGGCCCACCGGTGCCGGCTATTGCCGCCATGGGGTCAAAAAGCGCGGCCAAAGAAATTATGAGCAAAGCCGGCGTGCCTTTGGTGCCGGGTTATCACGGTGACAATCAGGACGAAACGTTCCTCGCCGCTGAAGCCAACCGTATCGGCTATCCGTTGCTGCTCAAAGCCGCTTATGGCGGTGGTGGCAAAGGCATGAAAGTGGTCTGGCAGGCGTCTGAGTTTTTAGAGCAGCTGCAAAGCGCCAAACGCGAAGCACTCAACGGTTTTGGCAACGACAAAATCCTGATGGAACGTTACCTGACCAAACCACGCCATGTCGAAATTCAGGTGTTTGCCGACAACTTTGGCAACGCGGTGTATTTACACGAACGCGATTGTTCCATTCAGCGCCGCCACCAGAAAGTCATCGAAGAAGCGCCAGCGCCAAATTTCAGCGCAGAGCAGCGCAAAGCCATGGGCGAAGCTGCTGTTACTGCGGCCAAAGCCATTGGTTATGCCGGTGCCGGTACCGTCGAATTTCTGTTCGACGAAGACGGCTCTTTCTATTTTATGGAAATGAACACCCGGCTGCAGGTCGAGCACCCGGTGACTGAGATGATCACTGGTCAGGACCTGGTCAAATGGCAGTTGCTGGTTGCCAGCAATCAGCCGTTACCGCTGGCTCAGCATGAAATTCCATTAGATGGCCATGCCATTGAAGTGCGGGTTTATGCCGAAGATCCGGACAATAACTTCCTGCCGGCCACCGGCAAATTGACTTATCTGCGCCAGCCGGACTGTCACCGTCATGTGCGGATTGACACCGGCGTGGTGGAATATGATGAAGTGTCGCCGTTTTATGACCCGATGATTGCCAAGCTGATTGTCTGGGACGAAAACCGCGACCGTGCCATCGCCCGCATGCGTCATGCACTGGACGAATACCGCATTGCCGGCGTCAAAACCAATTTAGGCTTTTTAAGCGCGCTGGTGTCGCATCCCGCTTTTGCGGCAGCAGAGCTCGACACGCACTTTATCGAACATCACCAGGCTGACTTATTTGCCCCTGAGCAGTCCGAATCACAACAGGCATTGCTGTTAGCGGCGTTATATTTGCTGTTGAAGCAACAACCGGCCCCGGCTGACCGCTCGCCCTGGAGTTGTGGTTACGGCTGGCGCTTAAATGAAGCGCCACAGGTGCGTTTTAACTTACGAAGTGGCGATAACACTTCGCAAGTGGTGGTCCAAAGTACTGCAACCGGCCAGCGGCTTTGTGTTGGCGACTATTGCATCAACGCCAGCGCCGAACTGCACGGCGACACTTTAACCGCGACTTTATCCAATCAAGGCAGCAGCCATCAGTTCCGCGTGCGGGTCAGTCAATATCAGCAAAACCCACAAAGCCAAATTGTGTCAGTATTCATCGCCCATCAGCGCTTTGATTTTACCTATCAGACCCAGGTGGAAGTCGCTGCGACTGACGAGAGCGCCGGCAGCTTAAAAGCACCGATGAACGGCACTGTGGTCGCAGTGATGGCGAGCGCAGGTCAGCAGGTACAGGCCGGCGAGACGCTGCTGGTGATGGAAGCGATGAAGATGGAATACGCCATCAAGGCGCCGGCAAACGGCGTGGTCAACAGCGTATTCTATCAGGCCGGTGATTTGGTCAAAGACGGTGCTGAGCTGGTGGATTTCAGCGCAGATGCAGGAGCAACAGCATGACAATAGCTTTGCCGCAATCAGTTCGGATCGTCGAAGTTGGGCCACGCGATGGTTTACAAAACGAAAAATCGGTGCCGGTCGAAGCCAAAATAGCGCTGGTTGAAGCGCTGGCGGCGGCGGGCCTCAGCACTATCGAAACCGGTGCTTTTGTCAGCCCGAAGTGGGTGCCACAAATGGCCGATTCAGCACAAGTGTTTAGTGGTATCAAACGCAAAGCCGGCGTCACCTACGCGGCGTTGACACCTAACTTGCAGGGCTATCAGGCCGCACGCGCTGCCGGGGCTGATGAAGTGGCCATATTTGGCGCCGCTTCTGAGGCTTTTTCGCAAAAAAACATTAACTGCTCGATTGACGAAAGTCTGGCCCGGTTTGCGCCGGTGCTGGCCGCAGCGAAAGCCGACGGTGTGCGGGTGCGCGGTTATGTGTCTTGTGTAGTCGGGTGTCCTTATCAGGGTGCTGTAGCCCCGGCCGAGGTGGCCCGCGTTGCCAAAGCGCTGCTCGACATGGGTTGTTATGAAATCTCCTTGGGCGACACTATCGGCGTCGGCACGCCGGCGACCGTGCTGGCCATGCTTGATGCGGTTCTTGCGGTAGTACCTGTGGAAAAAATTGCGATACATTTTCATGACACTTACGGCCAGGCGTTAACAAATATTTACGCCGCGCTAAGCCGCGGTGTCGCTGTCATTGACAGTGCAGTCGCAGGCCTCGGTGGTTGTCCGTACGCTGCCGGCGCGTCAGGCAATGTTGCCACTGAAGATGTAGTGTATTTACTGGATGGTCTTGGCATTCAACACGGCGTTGCGTTACAAAGCCTCGCCCGCGCCGGCTGGGCCATTACCGCAGCGCTCGGGAAAAAACCTAGTTCTAAAGTAGGATTGGCGCTGCAGGCGAAGTGTCAGCAAAATGCCGGACAGAATTAACAGACAGACGCACGCGAGTGACAGTCTGACCATGCAATCTCACAGCTGCTTTAAAGCAGCTGCCCTACAGCAACAGAGGAAGCACAATGGCAGGGTTTAATAAAGTCGTGCACAGTTACGACGAAGCCTTAGCAGGTCTGGCCGACGGTATGACGGTGATCGCGGGAGGATTCGGTCTATGCGGTATCCCGGAAGGCCTGATTGGCCAAATTAAAAAAATGGGCACGCGTGATTTAACCGTGGTGTCGAATAACTGTGGTGTCGACGGTTTTGGCTTAGGCATTCTGCTGGAAGACCGCCAAATCAAAAAGATGATCGCGTCTTACGTCGGTGAAAATGCCTTATTTGAACAGCAGTTATTATCGGGCGAACTTGAAGTGGAATTAACCCCGCAAGGCACGCTCGCTGAGAAGATCCGGGCCGGTGGCGCCGGTATTCCTGCCTTTTTCACCGCCACCGGTTACGGTACACCTGTGGCTGAAGGCAAAGAGACCCGTGAAATCAATGGCCGTAACTATGTGCTGGAACCTTCAATCACCGGTGATTTTGCCATAGTCCGCGCCTGGAAGGCCGACCGTTACGGCAATCTGGTGTTCCGCCACACCGCGATGAACTTCAACCCAATGGTTGCTACCGCCGGCAAAATTACCGTGGCTGAAGTAGAAGAAATCGTTGAACCGGGTGAGCTGGCACCGACGGAAATCCACACCCCGGGTATTTATGTGCAGCGCGTGATCAAAGGCAACTTCGAAAAACGCATTGAACGTCGCATGGTTCGCAAAGATTAAGGAGAAGGACATGGCTTTATCACGTGAACAAGTAGCGATGCGCGTCGCACAGGAATTAAAAGACGGTTATTACGTCAATCTTGGCATCGGTATTCCGACGCTGGTGGCGAACTATGTACCGGCCGGCATCGAAGTGATGCTGCAGTCAGAAAACGGCTTACTTGGTATGGGCCCTTATCCGACCGATGCTGAAGTCGACGCTGATATGATCAACGCCGGCAAAGAAACCGTCACCGCCATCAAAGGCGCTGCGATTTTCTCTTCTGCTGAAAGTTTTGCCATGATCCGCGGCGGTCATGTCGATTTAACGGTATTAGGAGCCTTTGAAGTTGACCAACACGGCAATATCGCCAGCTGGATGATCCCGGGCAAACTGGTCAAAGGCATGGGCGGCGCGATGGATTTAGTCGCAGGCGCACAAAATATAGTTGTGACTATGACGCATGCCGACAAATACGGCAGCTCAAAGTTGCTGGACAACTGTACCCTGCCCCTGACCGGCGTTGGCTGCGTGAAAAAAATCGTCACTGATTTAGCAGTACTGGAAGTCAAAGATGGTGCTTTCCATTTACTGGAGCGAGCGCCTGGTGTGTCAGTTGAAGAAATTCAGCAAAAAACAGCAGGTAAGCTGGTGATCCATGGCGATATCCCAGAGATGACATTCGCCGGATAAAGGATTAAAACGCATCACCGAACCGTGCTGAACTGCACTTGGCAGCATGCTCAGTCAACCAGAGCCGGTGGAATTAATAAAGGTCGCTACTGCGACCTTTATTATTTATTGCACTGCAACCAGCCTGCCAGTGCTGTTAAATACATTTCCGCCAACCACTGCAGTCATTTCACCGGAGCGGATTAAACTGACTTCATGTTGTTGACCGATAATCATCACAAACGCTAGTTTGCGATTCTGCAACAAATACCAACCGACCTGATAACCCGGTAATCGGATACCGTTTACGGCCAACACCGGAGCATACTCACCCAGTTGCTCCTGCGGCAACACATTAATGGCACTACTGGCAAGTCCAATATTATCGATTTGCGCATGATAGAAACCAGCCTGCAGCGCCAGCCGGTTTTCTTCCAGTGTCACTGTGTTGCTGCTAAGACCCCAACTCAATCCCATATAAACCATAGTGGCGCCGACCATTGACCACAATGCCGGCCGCAGCGGCAAGCGTCGCCACAGACAAAATAGCCATATCGCAAGCACCGGTAGAAAAACCACCAGACCAAACAGCAGTAAATAGAGTTGCCAACCAATTTCTAAACTAGACATGTCGCCGAACGAGAGGTGAATAATTAACAAAATTGTATCACGCAGGAAAATTCACGCGACAATATTTAGTTAAATTTACCTTTTTTGCTGATTAGTTGAGCACTAACGCGTCGGGTTCTCACTGATAAAAATGGTCCCGATATGCTTTGGGTGTCATTTGTGTGTGTTGCTGGAACAATTTACGAAACGACGAGACGTCTTCATAACCAACCTGTTGCGTCAGCTGTTCCAGTGGTAACAATGTGGTTTCCAGCAGACTTTTTGCCTTATCAATCCGCAACTTTTGCAGCCATGCCATTGGTGTGTCGCCGGTCGCTGATTTAAACCGGCGGATCAAAGTCCTGCCACTCATCGCAAAGCGTTGCGCCAGTTGCTGCAAATCCAGCGGTTCGGCCAGATGCTTACGCAGATAGAGCTGCACTGCAGCGACCCGTTCGTCCTGATGGCTGACCATCTGTTGTACGGACATAAATGGTGCCTGACTTTGTAAAGCCGGTTCCACTAACATGATTTTAGCCAGTTGACGGCTGAACCTGTTGCCGTCAAATTCAGTGATAAGTTGCAGGCACAGCTGTAAATAGGCACTGGTGGCACCCGCGGTAAAACAACGGCCACTTCGACACACCGTCACTTCCGGAGTTAATTTAACCTGCGGAAACAAATGCTGAAAATACTCACTGAGAAACCAGCAGGTAGTCGCTTCTCCGGCATTAAGCAGACCGGTAGATGCCAGCGCAAAACTACCGTTACATCCGGCGCCAATCAAGGTGCCGGCAGCAGTCAGTTGGCGGAACCAGGCACTGTGCCGGCGAAACAGTGCGGTGACCTCGGCCAGTTCGGCAGGTTGATGTGCGTAACTCCCCGGAATTAACAAAGCGTCTATCTGTGCCGGTAACGACGTGTCACAGGCGATATGCAAAGCGTCTGCCTGATAATCAGCGCCAGCGCCAAACTGGTAAAACCGTACCTGATATCGCTCTGTTGCAGCACCTGGGTCCAGGTAACGCGCCAGCTCATTGGCAAAACGAAACATCTCCGCCATGCCGGTCAATTGCCCCAGTGCTACGCCGGGATAAAGCAGGATCACTATTTGTCGCATATGTCACTTTCAGCACATAATGTGTCAATAATGCCACTATAGCGCAAAAATCAGCCGGGTTACACTGATTTCAGTCAACAGGAGGTGCAATATGAAATTAGGTCTGAAACAAATCAGCTGGCTGACTCTGGCATTGCAGAGCGGATTGATTTTGTGGCTGAACTGGCGCAGTGAATTAGATGTTTTTAGTCAGCTGGTACTGGTACCGCTGCTGTTGTTATCGGGGCTCGCGCTGCTGAGTATGCAGCAGCGCGACGATTGAGCTTTAGCGCTTTGCCGGCTTTTTCAGCCTACGGATCAGGCTCGAGGTGTCCTGCCGGTTGCCCCCCAGCGCCTGCACTTCAGCGTAGAATTGATCAACCAGCGCCGTCAGCGGTAACTGCGCGCCGTTACGGCGCGCTTCGCTGAGGGTGATTTGCAAATCTTTGCGCATCCAGTCGACGGCAAAGCCGAAGTCAAACTGGCCATCCAGCATAGTGCTGCCACGGTTTTCCATCTGCCAGGATTGCGCAGCGCCTTTTGAAATCACTTCAAGCACGGCTTTGGCATCCAGATCTGCACATTGGGCAAAATGTAAGGCTTCGGCAAGCCCTTGTACGACACCCGCAATACAAATCTGGTTCACCATTTTGGCCAGCTGACCACTGCCAGCCGGCCCTAACAGACGCGCGCTCTTCGCATAATGCCGCAGCACCGGCTCGGCGCGCTGAAAATCGGCAGAACTACCACCCAGCATAATAGTCAGAGCACCATTTTGCGCACCGGCCTGGCCACCGGAAACCGGCGCATCGAGAAAACCGATACCTTTCGCCGCGCAAGCAGTCGCCAGCTCACGCGCCAGATCGGCAGATGCTGTGGTATGGTCAATCAACACACTACCTGGTTGCATCTGTGCCAACACACCTTGCTCACCGTAGACCACAGCGCGGACATCGTCATCGTTGCCCACGCACAGCATCACCAGTTGAGCCCCTACAGCGGCTTGAGCCGGCGTGTCGCCGCAACGGCCCTGAAATTGTGTAACCCATTGACTGGCCTTGGACGCAGTACGGTTATACACAGCTACATCGTGGCCTGCAGTTTTCAGATGACCGGCCATCGGATAGCCCATGACGCCTAAACCGATAAAAGCGATAACACAAGGCTCTGAAGCTAAAGAAGTTCTTTCTGACATACAAATGACTTAATTCTGTGACAGGCTAGCCGCCACTGTACAAATTTATGTTACAAATAGCAAAATCAATCAAACGCGTATCAAGCCGGCGCCTGAGCTGTGCCGGCACAGAGGCAAACAAGAGGAATGTATGGCCAACGTCCATCACTTTAAGGTTCGCACCCCGCAAGGCACCCCGCTGGATTTATCCGTCTATCGCGACAAAGTGCTGCTGATAGTCAATACTGCCAGCCGTTGTGGTTTTACGCCACAATATCAGGATTTAGAGCAGCTGTATCAGCAATACCATCAGCGTGGTTTAGAGATCATTGCTTTTCCCTGCAATCAGTTCGGCGGTCAGGAACCCGGTAATGATCAGGATATTCAGCAGTTTTGCCAGCTCAACTACGGCGTCAGTTTTCCGGTGCTGGCCAAAATCCAGGTTAATGGCCCGGATGCAGATCCGCTGTTCGAATACCTGAAAGATCAGGCCCGTGGTCTGATGAAAACCCGCGCGATTAAATGGAATTTCACTAAATTTCTGGTAAATAAAGACGGTGTGGTGGTTAAACGTTATGCACCGCGTACCAGACCCAACCAGTTTATTGATGCCATTGAAGCTGAACTGGCTTTATTACCGCAGGCTACAAGCTGATCAGGAGTTTAACGTCGATGCCAGCAACATTGCAGGTAACGGTCTACAGTACACAACCTTATGATGCCGAATTCTTGCGTCAGGCTGCAGCTGAGGGCATCAGATGGCATTTTGTCAGTGAAGCGTTAAATCTGCAGACGGCGACGTTTGCAGCCGGTAGTCAGGCCGTTTGTGTGTTTGTCAATGATGACCTCAGCGCGGCAGTATTGCAGGCGCTGCACCAACTTGGTGTTGGCTTTGTCGCGCTGCGCTGCGCCGGCTTTAATAATGTCGATATCGATGCTGCCAATCGTCTCGGGATCCGTGTTGCCAGAGTCCCGGCATACTCGCCGGAAGCGGTCGCTGAACATTGTGTCGCGATGATGTTATGTTTAAATCGTAAGCTACATAAAGCCTACAACAGGGTGCGGGATGATAACTTCAGCCTGAACGGCCTGATTGGCTTTAACCTCGCCGGCAAAACTGTCGGCCTGATCGGTACCGGCCGGATTGGTGCTGCCACAGCGCGTATCCTGCACGGGTTTGGCATGCAGATTTTGTGTTATGACCCAAAGCCGCAGCCTGCACTGCTGCCCCCATCTGCCCGTTATGTTGATTTGGCTCAGCTTTATCGTGACAGCGATATCATCAGCCTGCACTGTCCGCTGACACCAGACAGCCATCACCTGATAAATGCCACGTCATTAGCCCAGATGAAAAATGGTGTAATGCTGATTAACACCAGCCGTGGCGGCCTGATTGATACTAAAGCTGTGATCACCGCGCTGAAAAATCAGAAAATTGGCTTGCTCGGGCTTGATGTGTACGAACAGGAAGCCGATCTGTTTTTCAAAGATTTATCTGACCAGCTGATTAGCGACGAAGTGTTTCAGCGCCTGCTGACCTTCCCCAATGTCCTGATCACTGGTCACCAGGCTTTTCTGACCCGGGAAGCACTGACGCAAATCAGTCAGACCACAGTGCATAACCTGCAGCTGTTATATTCAGGCGCAGCGTGCAGCAACGAACTTACCGGTTGCCGTTGACCACTCAACCACGATAAAAAAAGGTCGCCGAAGCGACCTTTTTATTATTTTTTCTGTAACGCCAGAGCCACAAACTGGCCGCGTCTTATTTCAAAGTCCGGTTAAAGAAATCTGTGATGGTCTGGTGTAAATGCGTTTGTACCGGTTGACCAAACATCGCGTGTTTACTGCCAGGATAAGTCATCATCTCAAAAGGCTTACCCTGACTTTGCAGTGCAGAAAACAACTTAGTACTATGAGTAAACAGCACGTTGTCGTCCGCCATACCATGATAAATCATCAACTTACCTGTTAAACCACCGACATAAGGAAAAACTGAGCTCGCCTGATAACCGGCCGCATTTTTCGCCGGATGGCCCAAATAGCGCTCTGTGTAATGACTGTCGTATAACGCCCAGTCCGTTACCGGCGCACCAGATACACCGGCAGCAAAATAATCACCGGCACGCAGCATCGCCATGATAGTCATATAACCACCGTAACTATGACCGTAGATACCGATGCGCTTGGCGTCTACAAAATCTAATGACCGCAGATAATCGACACCGGTCTTCTGATCTGTCAGCTCCACTTCAGCCAGCTTGCCAAAAATCGGATCTTCAAAGGCTTTACCACGGTTTTCTGAACCCCGGTTATCCAGCTGGAACACGATATATCCCTGCTGCACCAGATATTGGAAATACAGGTCTTTACTGCTCCAGCTATTGGTCACACGCTGTGCACCAGGGCCACCGTAAACGCCAACGATCACCGGATATTTTTTCCCGGCTTCAAGCGTGGCAGGTTTAAACATCCGATAGTGCAGCGTCTGACCATCTTGCGCTTTCAGAGTACCAAACTGCGGCGTCACCAGCGCTTTCGCGTATGGAGTCAACGGGTGCTGTTGATCCAGTGTATTGGCTTCCAGCACTGTGACGGTTTGCCCTTTGGCGTTTTTCAGCGACACTGTCGGCAGCTTCACAGCAGCAGAAGCGGTATCGATAAAACCACTGCCATCTTTAGCCACTACCACCTGATGGCTCAGCCCCGGCTCGGTCAGCCGCTTTATTTCACCGCCTTGTACCGGCACTTTGTACAGATGGCTCTCGAGCGGCGTGTCTTTGCGGCCACTGAAATAAATCAGCCCGGCTTTTTCATCGACACTTTCCAGATGATTAACTATCCAGTTGCCGGACGTCAGCTGCTTTGGCGCGCCGCCCTGCAGTGAATACAAATACAGATGTTTATAGCCATCACGCTCAGACGCCCAGATAAACGACTGTTTGTCGCTCAGAAAATGCAAATCATCATGCAGATTCACCCAGGTCTTGCTGGTTTCAGTCAATAAAGTTTTTTGCTGCCCCGTCGCCAAATCCGCAAGTCTGAGTTCCAGCAATTGCTGGTCGCGGCTTTGCCATTGATAAGTCAGTAAATTTGGATTTTCAGTCCACTCTACCCGTGGCAAATACATGTCCTGCTCTTTGCCCAAATCAAGCCATGACACCGCACTGCCAGCAACCCCGACCACGCCTAACTTGATGCGTACGTTTGCTTTGCCGGCAAATGGGTAGCGCTGGTTATAGAGCTTGATTTCATCCGCATAAATTTCGTTACGCACCGCTTCCGGCACGGACGACTCATCAAACTGGGTGAAGGCGATTTTGCTGTCATCCGGCGCCCACCAGTAACCGGTCATCCGGCCCATTTCTTCCTGGGCGACGAATTCTGCCATGCCGTTACGTACTGTGCCTTTGCCATCCGAAGTCAGCTGCGTTTCTTTGCCGGATTTGAGATCGATGACATAAATATTCTGCTCGCGGACAAAAGACACATAACGACCGGTTGGCGAGATCTGGGCATCGGTTTCAAATGCTTCAGTATCCGTCAGTTTGCGGGCC
>CAMLNG010000053.1 GCA_946481195.1 uncultured Chromatiaceae bacterium | reverse complement strand
CCCGGGTTCGACCTTGTCGCATCATTTAAGCCGGATGAGTAAAGTCGGCCTGATGCAACAAACCCGCGATGGCCGCACTTTATGGTGCAAGCTGGAGTTTACAGCGATGAGCCGGCTGCTGGAGTTTTTAATGGCGGAATGTTGCAGTGCTGTTCAGGCACCGAGAGTTACAGACAACTGCAATCAATGCTGACATCAGGCAACCGGCGGTCGTGGCTGTGGCGGTTTTTCTGTCGATTGCCCGGCCGAAGCCTGAGTATCAATACTGATACCTGGAACTGTAATTTTAAAGCGGGTGGCGCCTATTGCGCCCATTGCCATCAGCAGCAACGCAGCACCCAGAATATAAGACAGTTGTTGTTTTTCAGCTGGCGCAAACACCAGCACTAATGCGGCGATGATCAGAAACACACAAGAGGCGCCAATTAATAATCTTTTGGTTTTTTCCCGTTCGATCATCACCTGACCCAAAGTGGTGACGCCCGCACCTGAGGCTCCGCCCTGAAACTCACCGTCCTTGATATCCATTGTCGTGCCCCTGGTTGAAATTGCTGCCAGCCGGCTCTCTCTTCAGAGCTAGCTCTTCAAAGCTAGCTGGCATTGGCAGAACTGCAACCTGATTTGGGCACAGAAGACTATTTATCAGCGCATTGTCACAAACTCTTCGGCGCTGGTTGGATGAATAGCCACACAATTATCAAAATCGGCTTTAGTCGCGCCCATTTTGATGGCGACGGCAAAGCCTTGCAGCATCTCGTCAGCGGCGTAGCCTATTACATGCAGGCCTACCACTTTTTGCTCTGGGCCGGCACAGACCAGTTTCATCCGGGTTGGTTCGCGGTGCGAGGTCAGGGCGCGGTACATCGCCGTGAATTCGCTGTTATAGACTTTGACCGCAGCATCGCCATATTCCGCGCGGGCTTCGGCCTCAGTTTTGCCTACAGTGCCAATCGGCGGGTGGGAAAACACCACAGTGGGCACTAAGTCGTAGTTCAGGTGCTCATCGGTTTTACCGTTAAACAAGCGCTCGGATAAACGCCGGCCTGCGGCGACTGCAACCGGTGTTAAGGCCAGCCGGCCGGTGTTATCGCCGATGGCATAAATGCCCGGCACATTGGTGTTCTGGTATTTGTCGGTCGGAATAAAACCCTGCGCATCAGTTTCGACGCCAGCGGCAGCCAGATTCAGATTTTGTGTATTCGGCGTGCGGCCAATAGCCCAAATCAGGCAATCAACCTGCAGCGCATGGCCGGTATTGAGTTGCAACAGTAAAGAGCCATCGGCTTCGCGGCTGACAGCTGTCACTTCAGTATGTGAATGCACCTGAATGCCGTTGTGCTGCATCAGCTGATGTAAAGTGTCGGACAGCATGGTGTCAAAACTACGCAGCGCTTTGTCGTGACGCACCAGTAAATGCGTTTCACTGCCAAGCGCCTGCAATACGCCGGCAATTTCCACCGCGATATAACCGGCACCGACGACGGCGACGCGTTTCGGGCAATGGTCCAGCGCAAAAAAGCCGTCACTGTCGATGCCAAGGTCGGCCCCTGGAATGGCCGGCCAGGCCGGTACGCCGCCGGTGGCGATGCTGATATGGTCGGCGCTGTAAAGTTCGCCGTCGACTTCAATGGTATGAGCATCAACAAAACGGGCAAAACCTTTGATCACGGTGATTTGGTTTTTACCCAGCACGCGTTCGTAAGAGCCGTGAATGCGTGAGATATACGCTTCGCGGCTTTGCACCAGCCGGCCCCAGTCTAAAGCAGGAGCCTGCACGTCATAGCCATAATCCGGCGCCAGCTTCAGCGCATCGGCAATCTGACCTGCAAACCACATGGCTTTTTTCGGTACGCAACCGACATTAACACAAGTGCCGCCTAAAGCTTTCGCTTCAACAATTGCACAGTTTTTACCGTAGCTGGCAGCTCTGTTAACGCTGGCGATACCGCCGCTGCCGCCACCGATGGCGATATAGTCAAAATGTCGGGTCATGATGTTGCCCAGTTAGCCAATAACAGATTTGATTTATAGGGACGCAAGCGGCGAAAAACAAGAGATGGCGCGCACTGAGTGTGCTGAGTGCGCTTTTTTTTGCCCGGCACTGATGTCCGGCAATTCGGGGTGGCCTGACAATTTTTTGCTTTGCAAATCAATAAAATGTCTGTCTTTTAGGCTCGTACGCTGGAAAAACAGCTGAGCTTGCAGCGCCTTAGCCAAAAAACTTTGTTTGACGAATGGCTGGCCAGCCGCTAAAAAGTCGGCCTTTGCACAGCTATTTCTCAGCTGTTTGTTTTTGACCGGAAAGATGGCGCAGGGTCACGGGCTGTAGGCCGGATGTAACCCACCAGATTCCGCGGCAGACCTTTTCTGCCCTCCAGAGGAACCGCAGTCGATGCAAGAAATGCTCATGGCGATCTGGCACCAGAATTTTGATCAGCTGATCCAGCTGGGGAAAGTGGATTTGCTGATTTGGTGTTTATTACTGATTTTGTTTCTCGAATCAGCTTTTGTTTTTTTGCCTTTACCGGGCGACAGTCTGGTGCTGATGGCCGGTGGCCTGATGGCGGCCAATGTGATTGAGCCGGAAGTGGTGTATCTGTATATGCCACTGGCGGCAGGGCTTGGCAGCTTGCTCGCTTACTGGCAGGGTTATGCGCTGGCCCATACCCGCTTTATGCATCACATCGGGCGCATAGTGCCTGACAACAGCCTGCCGCGCGCAACTTCGCTGCTGGAGCGACATGGCTTGCTGGCGATGTTTTCTTCGCGTTTTATTCCTTTTGTCCGCGTCTTGACCCCGATGATGATGGGCATGACGCGGCTGACTTTCCTGCATGTAACGATGATCAGCCTGGTCAGCGCCTGGTGTTGGACCTTTGTGCTGAGCCTGGCCAGTGAGACACTGATGAAACTGCCGTTTCTGATGCAATATCATCAGTTACTGGGCAAAGGTTTGGTGCTGGTCTCGCTGGGGCTTTTTGTCGTCGCAGTGCTGGCTATCGTGTACCGGCTGATGCGCAAGCCGGCCCGCGGCTGAAAGCTCGCTTAACTCCAAGCCTGTTAGCTGCCCGGATAGCGCTGTTGCATCGTGGTGATGGCGCCTTGCAGGAGCTGCCGCAGCACCTGCAGGTTGATATCGCTGAGGCGTCGTACTGACAGGCAAGATTTGCCCATTTTATGTTTACCCAGCTGCGTCAGCAGCTGTTGCTGCTGCTCGTCTTCAGCCAGCAGATAAATACTGATATCGGTTTTTCGGCTGGAAAAACCCACCAGACACATGTCTCCTTCGCGGCCACTGTCGTAACGATAATGGTACTGACCAAAACCAACGATAGCAGGGCCCCACATCACGGCGTCAAAACCCGAGATCTCCTGCATCAACTGCACCAGCTGCTTACAATCCGCCCGGCGCTGCGGATCTGCGATAGTGGCCAGATAATCTGTAACCTGTGCTTCAGTAGCGATAGTTTTATTGGCTGGCATAAAAGCCTCTTGCAGAAATATGGCTAAACAAGCCAGCCTAGCCGATTTTCGTTTTAGCGCCAACTGACACAAACCGGTCAGCACAGACAAGACATCAGCTTAAAAAGCTGTATAGTAATACAGTGCTTGTGCTAACCCATTGAAGTGGAGGCAAAATGAACGAATTCAGTACTGTCAGGCTCGCATTGGAAGTTCTGCTGTTGGCCGGTCTCATCGCTGCCGGCGTGGTCTGGTGGCGGCAACAGCAGGCCAATCGGGCACTGAGCGACCAGCAAATCCGCCAACAGGCACAGCTGGAGCATCAGCAGGCTTTATTGAACGACCACCGCATGCAACTGCAGCAAAGCCAGGACGAAGTGCGTCAGCAGCAACAGGATTATCTGCGGTTAAAAGAAAAACACGATCGGCTGCAGGTGCTGCTCAGTGAAAAACAAAGCCAGTATCAACAGCAACTGGCGTTATTGCAGGACAGTAAACTTCAGCTAAAACAAGAGTTTGAAAACCTCGCTAACCAGATTTTGCAGCAAAAGGGCGAACAGTTTGCCCGTCAGAGCCAACAAAGCCTGTTGCAACTACTGCATCCGTTACAGGCCGATATGAAAGGCTTTCGAGACAAAGTTGAATCCATCCACACTGAAGATTTAAAACAGCGCAGCGAACTGAAAACCGAACTGCTGAATCTGCAGAAACTCAACAGCGCCATCACTGATCAGGCTGCGCGTTTAACCAGTGCTTTACAGGGCCAGAAGAAGCTGCAGGGCAACTGGGGGGAGCTGATGCTGGAAAACGTGCTGGAGAATTCCGGCCTGCGCCCTGGGGTGGATTACCGGCGTGAAGTCAGTTTTCAGACCGAGCAGGGCCGGCGCCGACCCGATGTGATCGTTGATTTACCGCAACAAAAGCATCTGGTGATCGATGCAAAAACCTCGTTGCTGGCCTATACCCGTTATGTCAACGCCGAACAGGATCTGGAACGGGCCGAAGCGTTAAAAGCGCATTGTCAGGCCGTCAGTGATCGGATTGCCGAGCTCGCCGATAAAAGCTATTACCAGCTCGATGGGCTGAATTCGCCGGAAGTGGTGTTTATGTTTATTCCGATTGAGTCGGCTTATGTCGAAGCGTTAAAACACGACCCGCTGTTGTATCAAAAAGCGCTGGAACGCAATGTGCTGGTGGCGACACCAACCACTTTGCTGACCAGCCTGAATATAGTGCGGCAGCTGTGGCGTTTCGAGCAGCAGAATCAGCACAGTGCGGAACTGGCGCAGCGTGCCGAACGTTTTTACGCCAAGCTGGCCGCCTTTCTGGAGTCGATGCAGGGCGTCGGCAAGCAACTCGACAAGGCGCGGGAAAGTTACGACAAGGCGTTAGCGCAACTTTATAGCGGCAAAGGTAATCTGATAAAGCAGGCGGCAGAATTTAAGGAGCTCGGTGTGGCAGTGAAACAGGAACTGGACCAGCAACTGGTGGAAAAAGCCCGGCTGGAACTATCGGCGGACGCGCAATGAAGCCAGTATTCTGGTATCTGTGTCTGTGGTGGTTATTCAGCCTGAGCTCGGGTGCTGGCGCAGAAGAACTGCTACCGGCACAGGCCACAACCACAGCGCCAGCACCTTGCCATCTGGTGGCGCACCTGAATGAATCAAAAGAACTGACCGCTGCTGCCGGCCTGCAATTACCGCGTTGGTATGATTTACATCACCGTCTGCTGAAATTATTAACCGACAAAGCCGGCTGCAGTCTCGAAGTGGTCGGCAGCCCATGGCCCCGCAGCCTGGCTTTGCTGCGCGAGGGCAAAATCGATCTGATGCTGACCATGTCTTACACCTTAGAGCGCGAGTTGTATGCTGATTTTATCGGCCCGCATTATCTGGAAGAAACAGTGCTGGTGCTGGATAAACAATATCTGCCGAAAGTGAAAAAACTGAGTGATATCCTGATGTTGCCAGGGGCAGTCGGGGTGCTGCGCGACGCCTGGTATGGCGACGAGTTTGCTCAGGTAAGCCTGGAGACTGAGTTTCAGCCCTATCTGCAATATGCCAACAGCCTGACGCAAAAACTGAATTTGCTGCAAAAAGAGCGGGTGGTGGGCATGCTGGAAGACAAAACCCAGTATCTGGAATGGAGCCGCACTTACCCGGATTTGGCCGCGCGTTATAAGATCGCCTTTCGGCTATACAGCAATCCGGTGTACATAGTTGCCAGCCGCAAAGGCGTACCTTTTACGGTGCGGGAACGGCTCAGACATGCCTGGTATCAGGTGTATGGCGGGCCTGAACACCGGGCCATTTTAAATGAATTTGGCTGGGTGCTGGAATGAGGTCTAAGGTGGGTGACGCATGAGCTACAACAGCAGTGTGACCGAGTTGCGCCGGGTGATTTGGGTCGGCGGTGCGCTGGACAAATACACCGGCCTGGTACGCCAGCACGTGTTGCAGGGCCAGCATTATTTTCAGTGGTTTGAATCCCGCGCCTTAGGCCGGTTTTTACAGCAACATGCCGGTCAGCCGGTGCTGGTCATCGCGCACAGCTACGGTGCCAGCACTGCCGCCCGGGTCATTGCCAGCGGTTATCGTGTCGACGAATTAGTGACGATAGACCCGGTCAGCTGGCGCAAACCCAACGGTGAAATGCTGCGCAAACATTGCCGGCACTGGCGTAATTATCTGGCCGGTGATACCTCGGTGAATTTCGCCAATCTGGTGGCCCGCTGCGGCGGCTGGTGGCAACACTGGCCGCAGCTGCACGCCCACCAACATCTGGTGCTGAACGCCGACCATGCGCTGATTGTTGACGCAGTGCTGCAGTCATGGCGGCAAGGGGCAGCGCAGCGCGTGGCTTGATTTTTTTGCCCTGCGGGCGTTGTTGGGCTTATTTTTTGTTATTTCCTGAGTCTGAAAGACCGTCTAGCAAAGAGTTCACCTAACGGTGAGTTCCTTTCTTTTGCCTTGCCAAAAGAAAGGAACCGAAAGAAAAGGCGCACCCGGTTCCGCTCGAAAGCCCGCTGAAAAATGGCAATTTGAGGCGAAAACGCAACTCGCGATTCGCTAACGTCGAATCGCTCAAACACTCGTTTTCTTAAAACCTCAAATCACCATTTTTCATCGGCTCGCTCCAACGGGCGATTGGTTTTTTTAGTTGTTTTTGTCTTGAACGGTAGAACATAAAGAGCAAAGCCAACTACTGCAGCATTCTGGTTTTGTTTGTTTCATCAACACCATCTACAAAACCGTTTCCCCGTTGGAGCGAGCCGGCTGAAAATCGTTGGCCAAGGTTTTAAAGCGCAGAGTGTTTGAGCGGTGCGACGCTAGCGCACCGCGAGTTGCTGCGCTGCCTTGGACGGCGGTTTTCAGACGGGCTTTCGAGCGGAACCGGGGTCGGTTTTTCTTTGGTTACTTTCTTTTGCTGAAACAAAAGAAAGTGACTCACCGACAGGTGAAATCTTTGCTAGACGGTCTTCCCGCGAAGGAAAAGACGAAAAATTAAACCAAAGCCGCCGCCCGCAGGGCAAAAAACAAAGCAACGAGCAACAGACTGTTGCTGCAAGCCAGACTTGCATCCGGCCCCCGGCTACCGCACTATCCGTCAAAGATGTAAATTCACAGGAATATCCATGCAAACCCTGCTGCAACACCCGCAGTTTGCCGGTAGCTGGCGCATGCTGGTGGCGATGCTGATGTCTGGCACTATTGGTCTTTTTGTTGTCGAAAGTGGCCAGGATACGGCGACTGTGGTGTTTTACCGCTGTTTGCTCGGCGGTATCGCTTTGCTGGCTTATTTAAGCTGGCAACGCGGTTGGCAGACACTGAGCGCACAGCAAAGCGGCTATTTGCTGGCGGGTGGTCTGGCGCTGGTGGCCAACTGGTTTTGTCTGTTTGGCGCTTACAAACTCAGTTCAATTTCGATTGCGACGCTGGTGTATCACACCCAGCCGTTTTTCCTGTTGTTGCTGACTGCTTTGGGCAGCAAACAATGGCCGCCGGCGGCGAAATGGGGCTGGCTGGCACTGGCTTTTGTCGGGGTTGCCGGCACCACCGGCCTTGGGCAGGACAGCCATAACCCGCTGTTATGGCAGGGCGTGGGTCTCGCCGCTGTGGCGGCTTGTTTGTATGCAGTGGCGACGCTGACGACCCGCAAGTTAACCGGTATTGCGCCCGCGCAAATTGCCGGTTTGCAGATGGTGCTGGGCGTGCTGTTGATGTTACCGCTGGAGAAAACTTCGCTGCTGGTAATGCCAGCCATCAGCATCGGCGCGCTCGTGACGTTGGGGTTGGTGCACACCGGCCTGATGTATAACCTGATGTATAGCGCCTTTCAGCGCCTGCCGGTGACCAGCATCGCGTTTCTGTCCTTTGTTTATCCGCTTTTGACGGTGCTGATTGATTTCTGGTACTACGACCTGACGTTAAGCCTGAGTCAATACGGCGGTATGGCACTGATAGTGTTGGCGCTGATTGCTCACCAGCGTAACTGGGGCGTGTCTGCACGACAGCCTTGAAGTTGCGGTGGCGTCTTTCCTCATTTACCGCATGCCGGTAACTCGGTTGATTTAAAGTGTTTTGCTGCTTTGGCGGCGAAAACCGCCTGCTGCGCGCTCAGTCGCGGCGCGCTGCATTTGTCCGCTGTGAAAAATTTGTTATCCTCGCTGCCTGAATAAAAAAGCAAAGGGGAGCTTTGATGAAACGTTTGATGCTGGGCGCAGTGGCGCTTGCTGTATTAACTGCCTGTGGACCAAAACCAGAACAAGCTGCAACTGCAGCAGCAGGCACAACAGTCGCGGAGGCTGCACCTGTGGCAAAACTGCAATACGCAGCGACCAAACAAGGTGATGTGGTCGACACCTATTTTGAAACTAAAGTGGCGGACCCGTACCGCTGGTTAGAAGATGACCGCAGCGCCGAAACGGCGGACTGGGTCAAAGCACAAAACAAAGTGACTTTTGATTACCTGGCGCAAATTCCATATCGCGACCAGATTAAACAGCGCTTAGAAGCGCTGTGGAACTACGAAAAAGTCGGTGCACCGACCAAAGAAGGCGCTTATACCTATTTCTACAAAAACGACGGTCTGCAAAACCAATATGTCGTCTATCGCCAGAAAGACGGCGGCCCGGCCGAAGTGTTCCTTGATCCAAACGGCTTCTCCGCCGACGGCACCACCTCACTGGCGGATTTACAGTTCACTGAAGACGGTTCTATCGCTGCGTATGCCATTTCTGAAGGTGGCAGTGACTGGCGCAAAGTTTTTGTCATCAATGCTGAAACCAAAGAAAAACTGGAACCAGAACTGGTCGATGTGAAGTTCTCCGGCATTTCGTTTAAAGGCAATGAAGGTTTCTTCTACTCCAGCTACGACAAGCCAAAAGGCAGCGAACTGTCGGCCAAAACCGACCAGCATAAGCTGTATTACCACAAACTGGGCACTGCGCAAAAAGATGACCAGCTGATTTACGGCGGCACTGACGCCGAGAAACACCGTTATGTCGGTGGTGTGGTGACACAGGATGGCAAATATCTGGTGGTTTCTGCCGCCAACGCCACTTCTGGTAACAAGCTGCTGGTGAAAGATTTAACCAAACCAGACAGCGCATTTGTGACATTAGACGGTGAAGGCAGCTCAGATTACAACCTGATCGACAGCAAAGGCGATGTGCTGTACTTCTCAACCAACTTCAAAGCGCCAAATCAGCGGCTCATCGCCATTGATATGACCAAGCCGGCACAAGACCAGTGGAAAGATGTGATTCCTGAGACTGCCAATGTACTGGAAGTCAGCAAAGGTTCTGGTTCATTCTTCGCTACTTATATGGTTGATGCTATCTCTAAAGTGCAGCAATTTGACTATGACGGCAAACTGGTGCGCGACGTGCAGCTGCCAGGCGTGGGTACCGTCGGCGGTTTTGATGGCAAAGCCAAAGACACAGTGCTGTATTTCAGCTTCGCCAACTACAACACCCCTGGTTCGATTTACGCTTATGACCCGGCCACCGGCGAATCCAAAGTACACTTCAAACCTGCCGTGAAGTTTAACAGCGACGATTATGAATCTAAGCAGGTGTTCTACACCTCGAAAGACGGTACTAAAGTGCCGATGATCATCACGCACAAAAAAGGCCTGCAACTGGACGGCACTAACCCAACCATGCTGTATGGCTACGGTGGTTTTAACGTCAGCCTGACGCCAAGCTTCAGCGTCGCCAACCTGGTGTGGATGGAAATGGGCGGCGTCTACGCAGTGCCAAACCTGCGTGGTGGTGGTGAGTACGGCAAAGCCTGGCATGAAGCCGGTATTCAGCTGAAAAAACAAAACGTGTTTGACGATTTTATCGCGGCCGGCGAATACCTGGTGGCGCAGAAATACACGTCAAACGACAAACTGGCGATTCGCGGTGGTTCGAATGGTGGCCTGTTAGTCGGTGCTGTGATGACACAACGTCCAGACCTGATGAAAGTGGCACTGCCGGCAGTAGGCGTGCTCGACATGCTGCGTTATCACACCTTCACAGCAGGTGCTGGCTGGGGCTTTGACTACGGCACGGCAGAGCAGTCCAAAGAGATGTTTGAATATCTCAAAGGCTATTCACCGGTACACAATGTGAAAAAAGATGTGGCTTATCCAGCGACTTTAGTCACCACCGGCGATCATGATGACCGCGTCGTTCCGGCGCACAGCTTTAAGTTTGCTGCCGAACTGCAGGCCAAAGCCGGCGGTACTAACCCGCAGCTCATTCGCATTGAAACCAACGCCGGTCACGGTGCAGGTACGCCGGTGTCTAAAACCATTGAACAAACTGCGGATACCTTTGGTTTCACGCTGTGGAATATGGGCGTAAAAGAAGTCGCTAAAGCGCAATAAGCTGTGGCGTTTTTGCCTGAGACGAAGGCCGGCATTTGCCGGCCTTTTTTTCAGGCGCTGGATGGGGTCAGGATAGTTACTTGGCAGCCGGTGCCCGCGTCATCGCCATTTTCCAGTTTACTTCCCAGCTTTGCCCACCATCGAGCGACATCGCTTGTTCCCAGTGCGCTGTGTTGGCTCTGATATTGGACCAGACATACCGCACTTTCACCGGGCGGCCATCAATCACATCGTCGCCGGTAAAAGTGCCGATGCCGGCCTCAAATTTGCCGACAACCGGCGGGTTCAGCTGACCTTGCGGATTCAGGCCACCCGATTGATTGTCGAGCCAATAAATACTCCACAGTTGAGTGACCGGGTTAAACACCCGCAGCGACATACCAACAAAATCAGGTCGCCAGTCTGCGGCGACAAAATCATCATAGTTACCGATGCCGGCCGGCAGTGGCTGATTGGTTTGCCTGGCACTGAAGGATTCCCAGTCGTTACTGCCGGCAAAGCGCTGTTTCAGCCGTTGGTTCTGCACTATCCAGTCACCGGTTAAAAAATCAAAATCGTCCTGTCCGCTGTTGTTTTTATGTGTCGCTATTTGCAACGAGCTATTGCAGGGGGTGGGCTCACCCGGCCGGCTATCAGCTGCAGTGGCGTGGCCAGCCAACAGGGATGCAGTCAACCCGGCCAAAGTGATAGATGTAGTGCTCATTAAAACCGCTCCTTTTAACTGAATGGCGTCATCATATGTGCTTAAATGAACATATAAAATCGACAATATTGCGGGTGCTATGTTTAAAAATGAACATCAAGTGGTCTGGGATGACTTTCGCATCATTCTGGCAGTAGCCCGGCATGGTTCATTAAAAAGCGCTGCAGGCGCGCTGAATTCCAGTCATCCGACGTTATTTCGCCGCATCCGGTCTATTGAACAAGTGCTAGGCTTAAGCCTGTTTGTGCGCAGCCGGCAGGGCTATCACCCGACGGAAGCGGCCGCTGTCTATATCGCGCTGGCAGAAAAAATCGAAAACGAAGTGCTGGGTTTGGCTTCGTCCACCGTCATGCAACCCAATGTGTTGGCAGGGCAGGTGAGCCTGTCGGTGGCACCGGTTTTTATGCCAAGCCTGCTGGCACCTGTCCTGCAATCGCTGGCGGTCAAATTGCCAAAAATTCAACTGCAAATCAGCAGTTCAACCCGGTTAGTGGATTTGTCGCAGCACGAAGCCGATATCGCCTTGCGATCGGGCGGCCAGCCGCCTGAGCATTTGATTGGCACCAACATAGGCCGGATGGCGGTCTGTGTGTACCGCCCCCGGTCCTTTGCACCGGCAGACCCCAAGCACTGGAAACATCTGCCCTGGGTGACGCCGGATGCCAGTTTTAGTCATCAGGATTCTGTGGCCTGGTTAAAAAACGAGGGCCATTTTGAACGGGCCACCATGCGCTGCGACAATATTGAACATGTGGCATTACTGGCCAACGCAGGCATTGGGCTAGCGGTTTTGCCCTGTTATTTAGGCGATCGCTGTGCGGGACTGGTCAGAGCCAGCGACCCGATCCCTGAGTTTACTTCGGATTTGTGGCTGCTCTGGCACCCGCAGTGGCGTGGGGTTAAGCGCATTACTGCCGTTGTTGAACATTTAACCGCTGAGTTGCAGGCACAAAAAGCGCTGATTGAAGGGGAAACGCCTGCGCGGTAACAGGTAAGCCCTGTCGGCCTGTCTCTGGCAACGCACTGTTGCCATAACCACTGCTGGTGCTTTTTCTAGGCAAACGGCATCATGGTGAATTACTTTTTGTTGCCACTTTGGGCGCTAAGGTGTTTGTTATGTTTCACAGTGTGCGTCGTCCTGATGTATTGGTGGTCGTGTTGGCTGCGGCCGGTATTTTGATGGTCACTATGGGCATCCGGCAGTCCTTTGGTTTGTTTGTGGCGCCAATCAGTGCCTCAACTGGTATGGGGATTGCGGCCATCAGTTTTGCCATGGCGATTGCGCAGCTGAGCTGGGGCGCGGCGCAGCCGGTGGCCGGGGCTTTGGCGGACCGTTTTGGTGCAGGCCCGGTGTTAGTTGGCGGTTTGTTGCTGCTGGCGGCCGGTTGTGCGCTGACGCCATTTGCCAGCGGTACTTTGGGTCTGGTGCTCAGTGTGGGCTTACTGACAGCGGTCGGCTCAGGTATCAGTGGGTTTTCGGTGTTAATAGGTGCAGCTTCGCAGCGCTTACCGGCTGAAGCGCGGGGCACTGCGTCCGGGATTATCAACGCCGGTGGTTCTTTTGGGCAGTTTGTATTTGCGCCGCTGTCACAAAAGCTAATCCAGAGCGTCGGCTGGATGGGCGCGATGTGGGCCTTGGCGCTGACAGCGCTCGCGACTATTCCGCTGATTGCCAAATTCACTGGCGGCAGCGCTGCGCCGGTAAAACATGAGGATGACAAAGGCATTCGCCATGCCATCGGCGAAGCGCTGGCTGATCGCAGTTACGCCTTATTAAGTTTTGGCTT
>CAMLNG010000052.1 GCA_946481195.1 uncultured Chromatiaceae bacterium | reverse complement strand
TTGCAGTGGTCACGATGAAAAAACAATATCCCGGCCACGCCAAACGCGTGATGATGGGCGTCTGGTCGTTTTTACGTCAGTTTATGTATACCAAGTTTGTTATCGTCTGTGACGATGACATCAATGCCCGCGACTGGCAGGATGTGATTTGGGCCATCACCACGCGGATGGACCCGGCGCGCGATACTTTACTGATTGAAAACACACCGATTGATTATCTGGATTTTGCTTCGCCGGTGTCAGGCCTTGGCTCTAAAATGGGTATGGACGCCACCAATAAATGGCCGGGCGAAACCACGCGCGAATGGGGTGAACCTATTGTGATGCGCGAAGATGTGAAGCAAAAGGTCGATGAAATTTGGGATTCGCTTGGCATTCCACTGCCAGTACAACCGCGGGGCTTATACTGATGACAGATAACCCGATGGCAGACCAAAAGTTTTTGGTACGGATTGAACCTTCAGGCGTCACTTTTGCGGCAAGTTCAGCGCAAACGCTGCTGGATGCCGCATTAAGCGCCGGTATCGACTTTCCGCATCGCTGCCGTCAGGGGGTTTGTACTTCCTGCGTTTGCCGGTTAAAAAGTGGCGAAGTGCGTTATGACGAACCGTCGCCGCTGAGCCCTGCCGATGTGGAACAAAAATTTGTATACGGCTGTCAGGCTTATGCCGGCAGTGACCTGGTGCTGCACCATCCATTTATCCGGCCCTGAGCCAACAGAGACGAAACCGCGATGTCAGAACAGTTTTCCCTCCACGCCAGTAACAAAGTGCTGGCTGATGTGGTCAGTATCGAAGCCTTAACCGCTGGCGTACGCCGGGTCCGGTTAAAACCGCAGGAACCTGTGCATTATCTGCCGGGTCAGTACTTACAGATTTTTTTATCCGACAGCGACAAAAGGCCGTTTTCAATTGCCAGTGCGCCCGGCGATGAATTTATCGAACTGCAAATTGGCGGCAATGTGACAGACGCTTACTCCAGTCAGGCGCTGACCCATTTGCAGGACAACCCGGCCGTGCTCATTCAGGTGGGACTGGGTGAAGCTTATTTACGCCCGGACAGCAATCGCCCTGTGCTGTTACTGGCCGGCGGCACTGGTTTCTCCTACGTATGCAGCATCGCCAAAGCTTTAGCGCAGCAGCCGGATGGTCGCCCGGTACAGCTGTATTGGGGCCTGCGCAATGAATCAGCCTTGTATTATCAGCAGGAACTGGCCGAGTTACAGGAAATGCGGCCAGGCCTTGAGCTCATCTTCGTATTGCAGGAACCCACCGGCGACTGGACTGGCCGCACCGGCCTGGTGCATGAAGCGTTGCTGGCCGATATTCCGTCTTTAGCCGGTTACGACATTTACATCGCCGGCCCGTTCCCGATGGTCAAAGCGGTACGTGATGCCTTCCTGGCTGCCGGTGCTGAGCGCGGTCATATGTATGCTGACGCTTTTGCCTGGATTTAATCTGCCATTGTGATGCGACTCGCCTGGCGACGTTGTTCACTATGGCTGCTGGCTTGCCTGATAGCGGGTTGTACACCGCCCGCTGCAGTCCTGCCGACACCGGCTTATGAGCATCAGGTCTATATCTGGCAGCGCGTCTGGCGGCCGGCACATGCGCAAGCCCTGCAGCAAAGCCAACCAGATTTCTCACAGCTGCGGGTGCTCAGCCTGCAATTTCACTTAAGTAACACCGGCCCAGTCTGGACGCACACAGCGCCAGACTGGGCGTTATTAGCACGGGATCTGCGTCCGGTCACGCTGGTGCTGCGGCTGGATGGCCAGTTGTCACAACTGCCAACAGCCGATGTGTTGTGGCGACAACTACAGCCGCAGATTGCGGCGGCGCAGCAGGCCGAAGTCAAACTGCAGGCCATCGAAATTGATTACGACGCTGCCCGCGCTGCGTTAGCGCCTTACCGCCAGTGGCTGCAAGCACTGCGTCAGCAACTACCCGCGTCTTTGTCGTTACAGATCACGGCGTTACCGGACTGGCTACAGTCAAAAGATTATCCGACGCTTTGCCAGGCGGCAGACCAGCTGACGTTGCAATTGCATTCGGTGTTATCCCCCGCCCAAGGTTTGTTTGACAGCAATAAGGCGAAACTTTGGACTGCACTGGCCGCAACCAATACAGCCTGCCGGTGGTTTCTGGCACTGCCGGCCTATCATTCGGCGCTGATCGCAACTGCTGACGGTGGCCGCGTCGAAAGCGAAACTATACTGCCGATCGCAGGAGAGCGTCAGGCGTTGCTGAGCCGGCCTGAGGCGGTGGCAGATTTTTTAAACTGGCTGCGAAGTCAGTCCTTACCGCAGCTCAAAGGAATTGTCTGGTTTCGTTTGCCGTTACCGGACGACCAGCGCAGCTGGCCACTGCCGACCTTACAGGCGCTGGTGCGCGGCGAGGAGCTCAGCGCAACGCTGCACACTGAATTGCAGGCAAATCAGGGCCGCTTTGATATTGTGCTGCGAAATACCGGTAATCTCAGTGCACGGCTACCGGACAACCTCAGCTTTCGCGGTTTACAATGTTTAGGCGGCGACACCAGTGACGGCTATCAGTGGCAACAACAAGGCGGCGACTGGTGGTTGCAGCGCAACAAAACCACAGCAGATACAACGCAAATAACGCCACAACAAGCGCGAACTGTGGCCTGGTTACGTTGTCAGCAATTACATCTCATCAGCACCCCAGCAGATTAAAAGGATTTTTATGACGTATTTTCGTTATTCAGCGCTGGCATCTGTTGTCCTGTTAGGTCTCAGCAGCGCTCCGGCAATGAGCTGTGGCCCGGATTTCCCGTTGCAGCTGCTGTCTGAGCGCGGCACACACCTGCAAAACCTGCCGGAACCGGAATTCGCCGTGCTGGTGACGCAATTAGCCAGCCTGCCGGCGTCCTGGCCTGTACCGGAAAAAAGCTTCCACAGCCAGTATGACTATCAGGCTGAACGGCTTATCAGCAGCACAGAGCAAGCGGAACAGCAGTTATTGCCGGCCGAACAAGCAAAGTTGGTCGCCACCATGCGCCAGCACACCGATGTGACTTCAGCACTGCAGGCCGGCAAAGATCTCAGCGATGAACTGCGCTTCTACACCGCAGGGGCCGTGGTTTTCAGCAAAGATCCAACAGCAGCGGCCGCCCTGTTTCAGCAGGTACTGGCCTTACCCGCAGCTGAGCAAACACAGCGCCGCAGCTGGGCGCTGTATAGTTTGGCCAGGTTACAGGCTGAAAATGAACCCGCACAAGCCATTCAGCTTTGGCAACAACTGCGCGTGGAAGTAAACAAAGGCCTTGCCGACCCGCTGCAACTGGCCGTCGCCAGTCTCGGCGAAGAAGCGCGGCTGTTATTGGCACAGCAGCAATGGCCGCAAGCCATTGGGTTGTATGCCACTCAGGCGCACTATGATGCCTCAGGTCATGCTTCGTTATTGCAGTTGAGCCGCCAGCTACTCGCCAAACCAGACGCAGAGCTGCAAGCACTGCTGACAGAGCCTGCCGTCAGCCGCTTACTGAGTCTTTATCTGCTGAGTCAGCTATCAGGCTTGCAATACAGCGCGCCGCAGCAGCTGACCCGGCTACTGCAGCTGCTGCAACACAACCCGGAAATACAGCTAACTAATGCGCTGGAGTTGGCCGCCGTCAGTTACCAGCAAGGCCAATACGACAACGCCGCAGCCTTGTTGCCCCAAGCCACCGATAGCCCGCTGAAATGGTGGCTCAGTGCCAAACTGGCGCTACGCAACAACGATTTAACAGCAGCTGCCGCAGCTTATGCCAAAGCCAGTAAAGCCTTTCCAACCGCGTTGCCTGCACCGGCGAAAGCGCCTGAATTTCAATATGATGAAGCTTTTAGCAGCCAAATCAGCCGCAAACAACTGCAGACGCAATGCCGGGTTGAAGCAGAAGCCGGCGTACTCGCGCTGCAACGTGGTGAATATCTGCAGGCGCTGCGGCTGCTGTATCAGGCCGGCAGTGAATTCTGGCAGGACACCGCTTATATCGCCGAACGGGTGCTGACCACGGCCGAACTGCAGCAGTTTGTTGATGCGGAAGTGCCGCAAGGGCAACCCAAGGCCGACAGCCAGTGGTCCTGGTTCGGCGATACTGAACCTAATACGTTACTGCGGCAGTTGCTGGCGCGTCGTTTGCTGCGTGAAGGTGAGACCAGCGCGGCGCAGCGCTATTTTGTCCAGCCAGAACTGCAGCAGCTGGCGCGGCAGTATCAAGAGCTGCAACAAAAAAGCAGCGCCAACGCCCTGCAAAACCAGCTGGAGCGGCTCGGTATTCGTCTGCAGCTGAATTGGGGTCAGTTAGCACGCGCCGATGCGCTGTTTCAGCTGGCTCGGCTAACCCGCAAGCACGGCCTGGAACTGCTTGGTTACGAATTAGCGCCGGATTATCAGGTGTTTTACGGCCAGTTTGAGTTTTATCAATCCGACACGCCACCGCTATGGCCAATCCCGGCGGCAGAACAACAACGGCTGACGCAAAGCGCACCGGTGCCGGATAAACGCTTTCATTATCGTTATATTGCGGCCGATCTGGCGGCGCAAAGCGCTGAACTCTGGCCGCAGAACAGTCAGGCCTATGCTGCCAGTTTATGTGCGGCGACGACCTGGCTGATTAACCGCGACCCGGACGTGGCGCAGCAGTATTACCGCCAGTATTTGCAGCACGGTGCTTATGTGCCCTGGGGCGCTGATTTTGGCATTCGTTGCCCGGAGCCAGACTTTGCCAGTGCGGAAAAACGGTTGCAGGCGAACTTCCAAACCAGCCTGCCGCGCAAACGCGAACTGGCTTTGGCTGCGGTTTTATTGCTGCTGGCCGGGGCCGGCGGCTGGGCGTGGCGGCGGCGCGCGGCACAACGGTTGCGGTCAAATTGATTGCCGCCAAACAGCTTTTTCTGCACAATGCGCTGAAACAGGTCCAACCAGAGAGCAATAAATGCCACATCAAACAGCAATTAAAGTCCGCGGTTATCACTTAGATATTTATCAGCACGTTAACAATGCGCGATATCTGGAATTTTTAGAAGAAGCACGCTGGGCCTATCTGGAAGATTGCGGTGACGTCGAATATTTCACCAGCCGGCATCTGGCCTGGGTCATCGTCAATATCAATATTAATTATCGCAATGCCGCCACCAACGGCCAGACGCTGCAAATCGCCACGCAGTTTTCAAAAATTGGCGGTAAAAGTGCGGTGATCCACCAAGTGGTGACCGTTGCCGGTACCGACACTGTGGTGGCAGATGCCGACATTACTTTTGTTTGTCTGGATCAGCGCAGTGGCAAGGCGGTGGCGATTGAAGGTGAATTGCTGGCGCGGCTGAGCAAGCATTTAACCGACTAAACAACCACGGCCTGCACCGTTATCAGCCGGGCAGCAGCCCGGCGCGGAAATCGTCTTTGTAGCGGCGTGATAAAGGCACTGTCACTCCGCTTTTTAAGCGAATGTCGCCGTCGCCGCTGGGTTCAGAACTTAGTTCCGCAACAAAAGCATGATTGACGGCAAAACTGCGGTGCACCCGGCTAAAACCCTGCTTGCCCAGCTGGTCAATCAGCTGGCTCAGCGTACTGCGCAGCGGATAAATACGGCCGCCGCTGTGCAGATTGACGTAGTTGCCGCACGCTTCCAGGTATTCGATGCTGGCCACAGCCAATAAGAATTCTTTATCGAGTTTTTTCACCAGCAGATGCTGTAAGGGTTTAGCAGGTGATTCTGCCGGGATTGCTGCTGGCGCCTCAGGCGTAAACCCGACGGATTCAGTTTCAGCCACTGCCAGCACTGAAGCCTCACCGCGCACCCGCCGCCACACCATGGCGCAAAGCTGATAAGTCACCAGCAAATTCAGATAACCCCAGACATCTTTGCGGTACTCATACCAGAGCTCACGCGCCAGCGGGCCAAAATCATATGCTTCCCCGACCCAGCCGTAGACCAGGTCCCGCTGCGCCACCATCAGCGCGACATGACCAAAACAGAACAAGGTGGAAACCACGAAATGCCAGAGACATTGCTGCAGGGGCTGGCTAAAGCGCAGCGGCTGGCGGTCAAAACTTAAAAATAACAGCGGAGCCAACACTAAAGTGGCTGTTGCACTGCTGATTTCCCATAACCAGGGCTCCCACCAGTCCAGTGTATTCAGCGGGTTACGGCTGTGTTCCAACCAAACGGTATTGGCTTCAATACTGTTATTCAGCAAGATGAACACGGCATAAACCAGCCAGGCATACAACAAAGGGCGTTGGCTTAACTTCTCTATCCACCATTGCTGGTCGCGCCGCCGGGTCATTTCTTCAACCGTTTTCGTCACAGCTATCCACCTGTTATCCCTGAAATCCACCACAAACCTATTACCCGGTGGTGTCTGCGCGCCTGTTCAGCTGCAATCACACTGACCATTGACCCAACCTATTGGACTTCAGCATGACACAACTGATGAATCAACGTCGAGCCGATCTGGACTGGCTACGCATCGGCGCTTTTGCGCTGCTTATTTTGTATCACTGCGGTATGTATTACGTGGCGGACTGGGGCTGGCATGTGAAAAACAGCCAGACCTATGAGTGGTTGCAGGATCTGATGAAACTGACCAATCCGTGGCGCATGTCGTTGTTATTTTTGCTTGGCGGTATGGCACTGGCGATGGCAAGGCCCAGATTCAGTGCACTGGCGTTATTACGCCTGCGATCCAGCCGGTTATTAATCCCGCTGCTGTTTGGCATGTTTGTCGTGGTAGTGCCGCAAGTTTACTTCGAAGCACGCAGCCAGCAGTTGATAGAACCTGGTTACCTGCAGTTCTGGTGGCAATATATCAACCCCAATACGGATTTACTGCGTGAGCACCATAGCCCTATTGGCCTGTTAACCTGGAATCATCTGTGGTTTCTGCCGTATTTATTCTGCTACTCGCTGCTGCTGTTACCGCTGCATAGCCTGCTGCAACGCCTGGCGGCTTTGACCGGTAAGCTGCCGCTGTGGGTATTTGGCACTGTGCTGGTGAGTCTGCATCTGTGGGCGGTCTGGACATTACGTGAACTGTATCCGAGCACACATGCCCTGCTGGATGATTGGTATAACCATGCCAAATATGGCCTGGTGTTTGTCGCCGGTTATCTGTTGGTGTTGCAAAAACACTGGTGGGCAGTGTTACCACGCTGGCGCTACGGTTTTTTAGTCACGGCATTGCTGGGGTATGGCCTGGTCGTGCTGGACAATCATGATGTATTTGACAGTCTGGACGACAATGCCATTGGCTTACAGCTGTTGTATAGCGGAGTCTCTGTGCTGAATCACTGGGCCTGGCTCGGCGCTGCCCTGGCTTTTGCCGCGCAATACCTGCAACAACCGGCGTTTGACCCTGAAGGCCGCATGCGCCGCTATGCCTCCGCCGCGATTTTGCCCTGGTATGTGCTGCATCAGACGCTGACAGTGGTGTTTGCCGTCGCACTGCAACCACTGCAGTTGCACGACGGCGCGGAAGCTTTACTGTTGATTAGCCTGACCGTTTTGGGTTGTGGTTTAGGCTATGAAATCATCCGCCGTCAGCCGCTACTGAACTGGCTGGCCGGCGGTGTACCTGCTGCCAGGCTGCAACGCACACAAAATGCGCCGCAACCGGCCACTGAGACGGCTTAGTACGGGCTGACCGGCGTATAAAACGCGGTATTACGACCGTCGATACTGATGCGGATCGGTGTCACGGTCGTGCTGTTGCTGAGCAGGTTGTAGCTTTCTCCCGGCAACAGTTTAAAGCGCAGTAAATCTTTGATAATCACCGGCTGACCACAAGTGGTTTGGGTGTACTGCGTTTGTGCATCGGCGCGTAGTACATAGACTTCGTTGGTGCCGTCGACAATACCCTGGCCGTCCGCAGTGACAAACAAAGACGTCGCCTCTGAAACCGCAATTACACGGCCAGCGCTGCCAAGTTTGGCCTGGAATACCGCCGAGCGCCCCATGCGGTCGCGCTGCCGGAAGTGCGTGTCATTCAGCGTGTTCGCCAATTGCGAGAAGCTGAGGAAATTGCTGCTGATATTGATGGTGTTATGGCAATAATCCGTCACCACTTCGCTGCTGACAGCGCCGCTGACGCCATCCGGGTCGTAAACATGCTGGCTCAGCACGTGGTCGCCGGCCGAAGTGCCACCCACTACACCACCTTTGTCATAGACATGCTTCAGCGCTGTTTGCACCAATGTGCCTTGCCAGGCGTTCAGATAAGCCGACTGATCGCCACCGGCAATAAACACCGCTTCGGCCGATTTGATCGCCCATTCAACATAAGCGGAATTGGCTTTAGCAACCGTATCCACAATCAGGGTTTCCACTGAGGCCGCACCGGTCAGCCCCTGCAGATAGGTATTGTAGGCATCGGTACCCGCCGCACGCAGCACCACGATATTACCGGCTTTAATCTGGGGCCCGACTCTGTTACTGAAAGCCGCGTCAACATCAGTACCACCACCCATCAGCAACAACGCGCCCTGACCTGCTGTGAGTGCCGGACATACATCAGCACTGCCGCCAACTAAATAACTGGTTTGATTGCTCGGCTTGGCTGGCCGGGCACCATAGCTGCAGCTCACTGGAGGTGTGGTACCGCCGCCGCCGCCCGAAGCACTGCCGTTAAAAGTCACCGTCAGGCCATAACTGCCGGTGCCGCTGTAGCGCGCTATCTTAATAAAATGCTTACCAGCGCTCGCAGCGCGGTAAGTGCCGGTTTCCGGTCTGCTGCTACTCTGGCCCGACAAAATATAACTGCCGCTACTACGGTACAGATAAAAATCAAAGTCAGCAGTTGTGCCGTGACTGAGGCTGACACTAATGTCGCCGGTGCTGCTGGTGTCAAAGCTATACCAGTCAACATCCGAGCTGCTGCTGATACTGCCATTGACCGCCTGACCACTGCACAGGCCTGCGTTGGCTTTGGCTTCGGTATTGTTGTTTTCGCTTTCCTGTTGCAAACAAGCGGCCAGCGCCGGGCTGCCGGCCAATAATAGAGTCGCCAGCGCGACGTGTTTAAACGTTGCTTTCATCGTTGTATTCCTGTTGTTGTGGTTTTGATGGTCGAACAATGCATGGCCCAAAAGGCCAATGACTTCAGGAACCCGGCTGGCGCAAAACAGCAGGGTGCCGGAATTCCGGGTTACTCAGCGGGGGAAAAACTTATAGGTCGAACCACTCAGACAAGTGGTAATCAGTGGCGCAGGCGTGCAGATTGACAGGTTTATCAACCTGTTGTGACAGCAACAACCAACAGATTGGGTTTTGCGGCATCACCAGTACTCTGCATAAATTTGCATCAAGGGATTTTTACTATGCGGTACTGACAGCAATAGTGTCAACCAGCCAAAAGCGGGAATATCGCAAGCAAAATATTAAAACAATGCAGTATTTATGTAACAATACCGCACCTAAAATAGATAATTACCCAGAAAAGGATCTTCTGATGCCTAAACTGCCACTGCTGGCGCTGCTTTTCAGCGCATTTACCACCCAAGCCGACCTGCTCACTGCACTGCAAGCCTATGATCAAAAAGACTTTACCAAAGCAAGCACCGAATTTAATGCACTGCTGCCTTTAGGCAGTGAACAAGCAGCATTTAATCTCGCCGCCATGGCCTATAACGGCGAAGGCCAGCCGCAGGATTTAGTTCGCGCTGCCAGCTACTTCGCCTTAGCGGCAGAACTCGGCCATCCCAAGGCACAGGGGTTGTATCAGCAGGTTGTAGCCAAACTGAATGCCACGCAACAAGCACAGGCACAACAACAGCTGGCGACACTGCAAGCTCAGGTCAAAGTGCCGGTTAAACTCAGCGAGAAGCCGGTGGCAAAAGATAGTACCGAATGGCGGATGCCGGTCAAACGCCGCGAACCCGAGTATCCAAAAGAAGCTGCGCAACAAGGTGCTTTTGGTTATGTGGCGATGCGATTTTTGGTCAATGAAGCCGGTAACGTTGAAGCTATTGATACGCTGGATTCATACCCAAAAGGCATGTTTGAGCGGTCGGCAAAAAAGGCGATGAAAGGTTGGTTATACCAGCCAGGCAAAGGCAAATTTATCGGTCATATGTTACTGGAATTCTCCTTAGGCCCGGTGCAGCCAAAAAGTCTGCATCGTTATATGAATCAGCACAAGTTATGGGAATATGCCGCTTTGGGTTCGCCGACACATCAGGCTGCTTTGGGCTCAGTGTTGACCTTAGCCCGCATTAGCGCCAGCAGCGCGATCATTGTAGACAAAACTTTAGCACCAAGCCTGGGGCCACTGCCGGGCTGGTATTTTGATCGCGCTAAACGTATCAATGTCAGCCTGCAATTGCCTGAGGGTTTTATCGGCAGCGCCGATTTGATGTTGGATGCTGATGGCAAAGTCACCAAGGTCAAAGCCCAGTCTGAACACAAACAAACGGAATTGGAAAGCCAGTTAATTCACCAGCAATTGACCAAACGCGACATTCCGGCTGGTGAATACCGCTTATACGCTGACGGCGTTGGGCGCGACGAGTTGGTAGAACTGCACCGCATTCCGGAAACCTTCAGTGATACCTACTGGTGGGAGCAGGCAGCGCGCGGTGGCCAGCTGGAAGCGCAACGGATCATGGCATCAAGGGATCCGCGCTGGGAACAATATCTGTTACAACAGCAGGATCCGGTGGTATTGGCCTGGAATGGCGCCAGACTCATCATCGATGGTCAGCAAAAAGCCGGCGAACAGATGTTGGATCAGGCCATAGCCAAAGGCTATGAGACCGCCAAAGAACTAAAAGCCGCGTTATAACCCTATCAGGCCAGCCGGGCGCCATTGGGCACCGGCTGGTCCGGTACTGCCAGCACCACGGCACCATCTTCCCGATAAAGCCCCGTCACCAGACATTCTGAAATAAAAGGTCCAATCTGTTTCGGTGGAAAGTTCAGCACCGCCAGCACTTGTTTACCAATCAGCTGTTCCGGCTGATACAAGGCTGTCAGCTGCGCGCTGGAGCGCCGTGTGCCAATCTCTGCGCCGAAATCGACGGTCAGCTTCCAGGCCGGCTTGCGCGCCTGCGGGAAAGGCTCTGCCGCCACAATAGTGCCGGCGCGTAATTCCACCTGCATAAAATCATCCCAGCTGATTTGACTCATCATGAATCCCTTATATTTGCCACCAGAGTTTGTTGATACGCCTGCCGCCAGTGCTGCAGCTTGTCAGCAAAACCAAGCGCGGCATGCGCCGGACTGGTCGAGGGCAGCGCAAACACCTGTACTGTGGCCGGCAATTTTAAACCGGCTTTCATCAGCTTTTGCCAGGCTTTGGCCGCAGTGCCACCATTGAGCCAGACCGCGCGCAAAGCAGGTAACTGCTGTAATAATGCCGAAAAATCATTGAGCTGAATACTGGCCGGCGTTATGGCACTGTCGAGGCTGCCGCGGCGTTCGGCCGCGCCTATTAAGTCCCACAATGCCAGCCGCTGTTGCTGTAAGGCGGCAATGCGTTGCTCGTAGGGCAAACTGGCGTCTATGCCAAACAGCTGCTGCAGCAGTGGCCAGAACTGGTTGCGGGGATGAGCATAATATTGCGCCGCTTTGAGCGAAGCGACGCCCGGCAAACTGCCGAGAATGAGGATTTGTGCATCGGCCTGCCACACGGCGGGCAAGCCATAACACAAGGCGGCCGTCACAGGGTTAACCCGGCAACGGCTCAGATTTTAACAGCGGCAGATATTGCTGGGCTTTGTGCCAGGCTGCCTGCGCCTGCTCACTTTCACCCTCCTGCTGTGCGCAGTAGGCCAAAAGTGCGTACAAATGGCCATGATTGGCGTGGTCGCGCAGCCAATGCTGGGTTTGTTTGCGCAGCGCCAACACTGAACGCCCAAGCGGGATGCGGCGGATGGCCGACCAGGCTAAAGGCAGGTCCTGCAGCGATAAATTATCCAGCAGTAATTTTTCCGCCTGCTCTGGCTGGCCCTGTACAGCCAAAGCACCGGCTTTACCTAATAACACAGCCAGCGACTTGCGCTCGCGGGCCGGTAACGCCTGCCAATAAGCTGCCTGCTCATCAAACAGGCCTTTTTCTGACAAGCCCTGTACTGCCGCTGGATACAGAGTGAAACGATACTGCTGCCAGTCGGCTTTGCTGAACCATTGTTGCTTTATCGCTATCGGCACTTGCTCCAGCAATGTCTGCCACTGCCCCGCGCTTTGCAGCGCCTGCAACCAGAGCCGGCCCAGTTTGCCGTCTTTGCCAATCTCCGCCGCTTTAGGCGTCAGATAAGCCACAGCCGCCGGTGCGTTGTTTTGCAACAACAGCAAATCGGCCACCACATACCAGCTGGCAGATTCGTCCGGGTCCAGCGCAGCGGCTGCCTGATTGGCCAGCATCGGCTGACCGGCATGTTGTGCGCTGTAGGCCGCCATCACTTGTTTTAACTGTTCCCACTCAGGCTCGGCCCGGGCGATTTGAAACGCCTGATGCGCGGCCTGCCAGTCGTGCCGCGCATAAGCCATCAAGCCTTGCTGCAACGCCTGACGGGCACGCCGCTCTTTGCGTGAGCGTAAAAAACTAAAGGATAAGGTCGGTAAATGGAATAGCCGTTTGACCAGCCACCACACCAGCCATACCGCGAATGCGACGACGGAAAGACTCAGCAGCATGCCAACGACCGTGGCTTCAACGGTGACGCCACCGAGCACCAGCATCACATAACCCGGATGATTGGCCAGTACTGGCCCGAATAACATCGCCAGCGCCAGCACCAGCATGGCGAACAGCAGGCGGATCATAATGCTGACTCCGCTTCAAGCGTACCCTGGCGGTAAGCGTCAAACACCGCCGGGCTTTTCAGCGGTGCCAGTAACGGCAGACTGACCTGCAACGCCGATAACACCACCAGTTCG